>JANMRJ010000024.1:0-1082 GCA_031370985.1 Acidimicrobiales bacterium | reverse complement strand
GTCGACGACGGTGGCCACCCACCAGCCGGTGATCGGGTCCTTGCGCAGTTCGAACAGTCCCGCCGCCATCCGGTCAGCCGGCTCCGGCAGAGGCGGGCGACGGGTCGGTCTCGTTGCTGACGCCGGCGCCGACAGCGAAGGACTCGTTGCTGACGGTTGCCGCCCCCAGACGGGCGGCGAGCGCGGCCGCGAACAGACCGGCAGCCCGCTGGACGCTCTCCGTCGAGGCCGGATCGGCTGGTCGGCCGAGTTCACGGGCCACGGACGTGGAGGCCACGCCGGGCATGCCGCACGGATCGATGAGCTCGAAGTCGCGCAGATCGATCGTGAGGTTCAGGGCGATGCCGTGGTAGCTCACGCCGCGCTCCACGCGCAAACCAAGGGCGCCGATCTTGCGCGGGTTCGGGCCGTCCGGCTCCACCCAGCAGCCGGGATGGCCATCGCGCCGATCCGCCGCGACGCCGTACGCCCGGCAGGTGTCAGCCAGCGCGCCTTCTAGCGCCCGGACGAGTGGCCGCAGGAGCAGGCCGCGGCGGCTCAGGGCCAGGATCGGGTAGGCCACCAGCTGGCCGGGACCGTGGTAGGTCACCTCACCGCCACGCTCGACCCGGATGACCTCAATGCCGCGAGCAGCCAGCTCCGACGGCGTGGCCCGGACATGTCGCTCATCGGCGCCGCGGCCCAGGGTCAGCACGGCCGGATGCTCCAAAAGCAGGAGTGTGTCCGGCACCTCGTCCGCCACCCGCGCCTCGACGAGTTGCTTCTGCAGCGCCCATGCGGCCCGATAGTCGATCCGACCCAGCCAGCGGAACTGGAGCGGCCCGGCTGCGTCTGAGCGTTCGACGCCGGCCCCCCGGACTTCGTATGTCGCATCCACCGCTTCACGATAGCAGGACGGGCTCTTCAGGCGATCGGCATCAACCGTTGCCGCGCGGCGACGAGGCCAGTTCCTTCGGAACCAGCGATCCCCACTCGAGCTTTCGGGCCAGCTTGTAGGCGTCCCCCTCGCTGCGCGCGACCATCCGGGTGACGAGTCCCGACGGCGTGCACAGCCGCAGCTCGACATGCCCCTTGGCGCGGCG
>JANMRJ010000018.1:0-1095 GCA_031370985.1 Acidimicrobiales bacterium | reverse complement strand
GTCCAAAGCGGCCAGACCGCACGGCAGATGAAGGACTCGCTCGAGCGCCTCGCCGCGGCCACGCTCAAGGTGGCCACAGGCGAGCAGCTCACCGCACAGGACGGGCGCGTCGGTCCGGTCGCGCGCACCAATCGCCTGGCGGACCGCAGCGCGGCGCAGCGCGCGGTCGCCCTCCTGCTCACGCGGCTCGGCGGCGACCGCGATGCCACCGAGATCCCGCTCCCGGACTTCGACAGCGTGACGCCCGCCGCGCCGATCGCCGACGCCGCCGAAGCGGTGTTCGCGCTGGTGACAGAGGGCGGCTTCGTGCCCGCCGGCAACCCCGACCGGCTCGAGTCGGCGCGTGCGACGAAGTGGGTGCGCCACTCGCTCGAAGGCCTCGACTCGGCCGTGGCCGGCACGTTCGAATCGGTGCACGGCGGCTTCTCCACCCAGTGGGCCAACGCCGATCCCAACCGCATCCTCCCGCTCGACGTCGCCCGCGAGCTCGAGCGCGAGGGCGCGATCGGGCGCCTGCACGGCGAGTACCTGGGAACGACCGGCAACGGCACCACGGTCGCCGACGCGCGCCGCTTCGTCATGGAGTGGGCCGCCGAGCTGCGCCAGCGGGGCATCCAGGCCGTCATCCTCACCGCCACCTGAGGAACCGGCACGCGTTGCGGGTCAACGCTGACGAAGGAACTGGAGCGCGCCGGGATCCCCACCGCGCTGCTGTGCAACCTCGTGTCGATCGCGCGGCGCGTCGGCGCGCCGCGGATCGTGCCCACGCGCGGCATCCCGTTCCCGACGGGCGACCCGGAGCTCGGGCCCGAGCAGGAGCGCGCCTGGCGCCGCCGGCTGCTCGAGCGAGCGCTGCACGCCGTGTCCACGCCGGTCACCGAGCCGACGGTCTTCGACCGCGATCAGGTTCAATAGGCAGACATGTCGATACCTGTGATCAGCGCCACGAGCGCGGTGCTCGCCCATGTCCCGGGCCTGTGCCGCCACGGCTCCAAGCCGTCGCGCGAGCTGCGGCGCAGTCCGGAGGTCGAGGCCGCGTTCCTCGGCTCCCTGCGCACCTTCGAGCAGGCCGTGGCCTACGCGCCCCACCAGGTC
>JANMRJ010000098.1:0-3984 GCA_031370985.1 Acidimicrobiales bacterium | reverse complement strand
CCGACCAGTGCGACGTCGGGCCGCTCGCGAGCCGTCACCGCACCGACCTCGCGGACGTCGACCGAGCGGGCGATCACCTCGTGCCCGAGGCCGGAGACGACCTGCGCGAGCAATTCGAGCCGGTCGCGGCGCTCGTTCGCGATCAGGACGCGCAGGTGCTGGATCTCGTCAGCCACTGGCCTGAGGCTATGCTACCTCCGCGACGCCTCGATCCGAGGCGACAAACCCACTGTGGCCCCAGAAAACCGGCTGCGATCCGTCCGCCCTCAGCAGAGCAGGGCGGAGCAATCAGTCGGCCGGGAGACGCTGGCCGGCGAGACTGACTCGAAGGAGCCGCTCTGCAAAGCCGCCTTTTGCGTTCTCCCACCAACGGCACTCGCCCGCGGGACGGCACAGCAGCGTCCATGCGTGCGGCGATCGTCTCGACCTTTCCGCCACGCGCGTGTGGGATCGGCACGTTCGCAGCCGACCTTCGCGCCGCCCTCGGCGGCGTCGACGACGTCGAGTCCGTCGGAAAGGTCGTCGTCGTTGACGACCCCTCGCGGCCGCAACGCCCTGGCGTCGTTGCGACGATCTCGCAGGGAACGCGCGGCGACTACGTTCGCGCCGCGCGCATCCTCGGACGACGCGACGTCGACGTCGTGCTGCTCGAGCACGAGTACGGCATTTTCGGCGGCAAGGACGGCGAATACATCCTCTCGCTCGCCGAAGCGCTTGCCCAGCCGCTGGTCGTGACATTGCACACCGTTCTGTCGGAGCCGACCCGTCATCAAGCGCGCGTTCTCGCTGCGCTCTGCGGCCACGCAGAGATCGTGATCGTGATGACCGACAATGCGCTGCGCTTGCTGGCCGACAGCGGTGCCTGCCCGGAGACGAAGATTCGCGTCGTCCCGCACGGCGCACCGAAGCTGCTGGTGCAGCGTGCCCGCGCCGCGGCAACACGGAACGAGCGCGTGCGCGGCCGTTTTGTCATCTCGACCTTCGGGCTGATCTCACCGGGCAAAGGGCTCGAGACGGTGCTCGAAGCGCTGCCGGCGATCATCGAACGGCACCCGGACACGCTCTATGTGATCGCGGGCCAGACGCATCCCGGTGTCGCGCAGCGCCAGGGCGAGCGGTACCGCCAGTCGCTGCAGCAACTCGTCTCCCAGCTCGATCTCGAGGAACACGTGGAGTTCGACGACCGCTTCCTGACCGTTGCCGAGATCGGCGACCTGCTCGCCGTCACATCGGTCTTCGTAACCCCGTACCTGGATCGCGATCAAGCATCGTCGGGTGCGCTGACCTTTGCGATCGCCGCCGGATGCGCCGTCGTCTCGACGCCGTACCGCTACGCCGAGGACCTGCTCTCGACCGGGGCCGGAACGCTCATCCCGTTCGCCGATCCGCAAGCACTCGGCGACGCGATTTCGCGCTTCATCGAGCAGCCAGACCTGCTGCAGGCGGCGCGCAGCGAGGCCCGGCGCATCGGCAAGAGGTTGAGCTGGTCCTCTGTCGCGGAGGCGACCGCCGTCGTCCTGCGGGAAGCAGTCGACCTCGCGCCGCGTCGCGAGTCGATCGTCAGCCTTGAACCGCACCCCGCAAGCTTCCGGAACGACCATCTGCGGACGATGGTCGACGACGCCGGCATCGTGCAGCACGCACACGGCGTCATTCCCAACCGCCGCAGTGGGTATTGCGTCGACGAGGTGGCGCGGCTGGCCGTCGTGGAGCTCGAGCTGGCGCGGCGCTCCGACGAGCAGACGTGGACGTCGATCGTCTACCGCTCGCTCGCCTTTCTCCACGACGCGACGGACGGCCGCCCCGGCATGCGGAACTTCATGAGCTACGAACGCCGCTGGCTCGACGAACCGCACATCGGCGACCATGTCGGGCGCACGGTGTGGGCACTCGGCGAGATCCTCTCAACCGCGTGGGCGCCGGCACTGGTCGATCCGACGCAGCGGCTGCTCGACTCGATCGTCGCCGGGCTGTCCGGCACGACATGGCTGCGGACCGACGCGTACGTCGTCCTCGGGCTCGCGCGCCTCGACCCGGACCGGCTCGACGGGCCGGCACGCCTGCTCCTCGAGCGCGGCGTCGATCGCCTGTTCACCGCCTACGAGCTGACCGCCACGGACGACTGGCCGTGGTTCGAGAACACCCTCACGTATGACAATGCGCGCCTCTCCGAGGCGCTGATCTCCGGCGGTACGGCACTCGGCCACGACGACGCCGTCGTCGCCGGCCTCGTCTCGCTGCGCTGGCTCGGAGATGAGTCCGGCCTCGCGGACGGGATGCTCAGGCTGACCGGGCACAAAGGACGACGGCGCGGCGAGCCGGCGCCGGGCGCAGGCGACGAGCAGCCGCTCGAGGCATCAGCGCTCGTCGAGGCGGAGCTTGCGGCGTTCGACGTGTCCGGCGACCGCGATCACGGCGTCCGCGCGCACACAGCGTTCGACTGGTTCCTCGGGCGCAACCATCTGAACCGGCCGCTGTACGACTTCGCGACGGGCGGCTGCAGCGACGGGCTCGGCAGCGGTGACGTGAACCGCAACGAAGGCGCCGAGTCGACGCTCGCGTTCCATCGTGCTGCGCTGCTCCTCGACGCGTCCGAGCTCTCGTCCGTCACACGGCGCCCGGTCGCGGAGCGCGTCGCATGACGGCCGAAGCCGTGATCAGAGGCGAGCTGTTCCAGCGGCACCCGCTCAATCCGATCCTCACCGCATCCGACTGGCCGTATCCGGTCAATTCGGTGTTCAACCCCGCGGCAGCCATGGTCGACGGTGAGACAGTCATTCTCGCCCGCGTCGAGGACCTGCGCGGCATCTCGCATCTCACGGTCGCAAGGTCCGCGAACGGCATCGACGACTGGAAGGTCGACGCCGAACCGTTCCTCGCGCCGCTGGACGGGATCGAGAGCGAGCAGTGGGGCTTCGAAGACCCGCGCACCGTCTGGCTCCCCGAGCTCAAGCGCTGGGCGGTCACCTGCACCGCCTATGGACCTCCAGGCCCGGCCGTCTATCTCGCGACGACCACGGATTTCCGGACAGTTGAGCGGCACGGAATCATCCAGGGTGCGGAGGACAAGAATGCCGCCCTGCTGCCGCAGCGAATCGATGGGAAGTGGATCCTCTTCCACCGTCCGAGCGAGGGAGCCGTCTCGGGATCGGGGGGCGAGATCGTCCTCTCGCGCTCGGCTGACCTCGTCAGTTGGAGCGCGCCGGAGCAGGTTATGGCGCCCAGGGCGGGAGCGTGGTGGGACTCCCGGCGAATCGGGATCGGCCCGCCGCCGCTGCGCACCGAGCACGGGTGGCTGATCGTCTATCACGGCGTGAAGGACACGATCGGGGGCGGCCTCTACCGCGTCGGCCTGGCGCTGGCCGATCTCGCCGAGCCGACGCGCGTCCTCCACCGCCTGCCTGAATGGATCCTCGGTTCGCGCACAAAATCCGAGCGGACGGGGGATGTGCCGAACGCGATCTTCCCGTGCGGCCTGATTCACGACGAAGAGACGGGCGAGGTGCGGCTGTATTACGGCTCGGCCGACACGTCGATCGGCCTTGCGACCGCACAACTCGACGACCTG
Source organism: Acidimicrobiales bacterium (assembly GCA_031370985.1). Taxonomy (GTDB): domain Bacteria; phylum Actinomycetota; class Acidimicrobiia; order Acidimicrobiales; family AC-14; genus CADCTB01. Next base: position 416 of record JANMRJ010000098.1, on the reverse strand, counting down.
CTCGACGCGGTGCTCGCCGCTCCGCCTGCGGCCTAGCTAGCTAGCTAGGCCGCTGCAGCGCCGGTCATGATCGCGACCGCTTCCTGCATCGTGTGCGACTGCGGCGTGACGACTGCAGCGCGCTTGCCGAGGCGCATGATGTGGATCCGATCGGCGAGCTCGAAGACGTGGGGCATGTCGTGGCTGATCAAGATCACCGGCAGGCCGCGCTCGCGAACGCGCTTGATCAACTCGACGACCTGACCTGTTTCCTTGACACCGAGTGCAGCGGTCGGTTCGTCCATGATCACGACCCGCCGCCCCCACGCTGCAGCGCGCGCGACGGCAACGCCCTGACGCTGGCCGCCCGAGAGATCCTGCACCGCGGCGCGAACCGATTGCACGCCGATGTTCAACTCCGCGAGCGCCCGTGTGGC
>JANMRJ010000056.1:0-4656 GCA_031370985.1 Acidimicrobiales bacterium | reverse complement strand
ATCAAGGAGGGGCCGGTCACCCTCGACCCTGCGTAGGTAGTTGCGTCCGTGGTCACCGAGCAAGAAGGCGAGTCGATGCGTGTCCTGCACCTGACCACGGAGTTCCCACCCGTCATCTTCGGCGGGCTGGGCACGGCCGTCGGAGGGTGGGTCACGGCCTCGGCCCAGGCCGGGATGACCATGGGCGTGCTGCTCGTGGAGGGCGAGCTGGTGCTCGACGATCCGGCCGGCGCGGCCCGCTACGGGACCGCCCACCCGATGGCACGCACCTGCCCCGGCGCGCCGCGGGTCGAGGGCGGCGAGGCTGCGGTTGTCGACCCCCAGGGCATCCGCTTCTTCCAGACCCGGTGGCCGGAAGCGGTGGACGCCGGGGTGCGACTGGCACGGCGCTGGCAGCCCGACATCGTTCACCTGCACACGGCCATGCTGTGGCCCATCGCCGAGGCCATTCAGCGCCAGACGGCCCGACCCCTCGTGTACCACGTGCACTCCGTCGACAAGGCCGAGTACGAGATCGGCCAGGAGCCGCACGCCTGGCTGGCTCACACCCCTCAGGAAGCCGCCATCGCTTCGGCGGACCGGCTCATCGCCCTCTGTCGGGACGAACGCGACCTCCTCGTCGGCTACTACCCCCAGGTACGGGAGCGGATACGGGTGGTCGGCAACGGGATCGACGAGTCCGCTGCCGCCGGCCATGTCGTCGCCCGCGAGCGCTCACCGGAAGCGCCCATGGTTCTCTACAGCGGGCGTCTGGTGGAGCGCAAGGGCATACGCGAGCTCCTCGCCGCCATCCCCAAGGTGTTGGAGGCAGCACCGTCCACCCAGTTCGTGTTCGCCGGAGGACCTCCTCCACTCACCGGGCCCGAGGTGGCTGGGCAGTGGTTGACCCCGGAGCTCGCCCCTCACCACGCCCAGATCCATTTCACGGGCTGGCTCAGCCCTTCGGAGCTGGCCACCTGGTACCGGTCCGCGGATGTGCTCGTCGTGCCCAGCCGGTACGAGCCGTTCGGCATGGTCATCCTCGAGGGGATGCTCCACGGCTTACCCATCGTGGCCTCCGATGTCGGGGGACCGGCGGAGATCCTCGAGCATGGCCGGACCGCGCTGTTGTTCGCGCCGCTCGACGTGGACGGACTGGCTGAGGCTGTGACCGCGCTCGTCTCCGACGCCACCCTTCGGCGACGCATCGGACGGGCCGGCGGACACCAGGTCCGACAGCGCTGGACGTGGCCGAAACGGGTGGCGACCATGCGCAAGGTCTACGAGGAGCTGCTCTCGGCCGCTGCAACATCTCCCCGCCCCCGAGCGGCATAGGCAGTCCGGATCAGGCGCCCCGCGTCTCGGATTCCAGCGCGCTACCGAGACGATGCGGAGCTGATGCCTTCGTCCCACGCTGCTCCAACTCGACGGAGGCCACCACGTTCAGGGCATGGGACCAGCACAACGGCGAGTTGTAGAACTCCTCATGGGCCGGGTCGTGGCACCAGCTCTCGGGGAGCTCGCCTGCGGTGGTAGCGACGGAGCCGAGCCGGTGGAGGTACCAGACGGCTCGTTCTCGCTCGCCTAGCGCATTCCATGCCAGGGCGAGGAAGCCCAGCCCCATGGTCCACTCCGGGGGTTCTCCGCCGCAGGCGTTGTAGCCGTCGCTTCGGTAGCGGACCACGCCCCGTGCTCCGAGCAGCTCCTTCTCAACCCGCTCGACCATGGCGCGCTGGCTGGCGCGGGGGATCGGCAGGTCGTCACCGAGCGGCCACACGAGGGTGAGCAAGGCCAGGTCGGTGTCGTGGTGCTGGGACTCCCGTCCCTTCATGGCCAGCAGCGTGAGGACGGTGTCTTGCTGCAGCCGCTCGGGGATGTCCTTCACCCCGATACGCGCGGCCTGGGTCAACCCGGCGGCGACGGCGGCGACCGAGGACAGGTGGACCGCCTTGGTCGGGCCCTCCTCCTCCCAGATGCCGGCATCGGCGCAGTGGGGGTGGTCGATGCGGTCCAGGTACCAGACCAGCTTCTGGAGGAGGTGGAAGTCCTCGTAGTCGTTGCGTAACACCTCGAAGCGCTCGTGCCAACGGCCCAGCGCCCAGAGGGCGAGCCCCACCGCGTCGTCTTGGCGGAGCCCCCAGAGCTCGGTGTAGATCTCCCAGCCATCGGGGGCGTAACGGGGGTGGAGGTACTCGATGTCGTTCTTGGGCATTCCCTCGACGATTCGCCAGTCGAGCCGGTAGGCCCAGCGCAGCAGGACCCGGTCGAGCATGGCGTGGACGCCTCGGCGAAGGCGGTCGATATCGCCCACCGCCTCGTAGGCGAGCAGGGTGTACACGGTGTCGCGGATCCACATGTTCCGGTAGAGGGGGACGATGACCGTACTGTCCGGCGGCACCGCACTGTAGAGGCCGCTCGGGTACCGGCATCGCTCGATCTGGCGGAGGCTCTCCTCAGTGTCCATCGCCTCGACTCTTCCCTTTTATGGGTCTTGGGCAACCCCGTCCTCGTTCGAACACGGGGCGCCTCCCATTTCGTCCTTGTTGGACACCACGATGATCGGCACGTCGGGGCCGGTCCTTGACGCGAGCGACGGCGGCTCGACGGCTCGCCGGCACGACCGGACGCCGCGAGCGATCAGTAAAGGTAGATGTCGACCAGGAAGCTGACGATCCCGCAGATTCCAGCGAGGAGCACTGTGCGGCTCGACTTGGTGTCGGGCCGAGCCAGTGTCAGCGCGACGGTGGCCAGCGCGAAGGCGAACACACCGGAGCCCGTGTCCTGCCAGCTGGCCGGGAACACGACAATGGGAGCATCCGTGAAGAACTCACGGGCGTGGGTGGCTCGCAGGACGGCGTTCCAGGCAACGGGACCAGCGAAGGTCGCGAGCAGCGCGGGAATGAGTGCTCGGAGAGCGCGCTCCCGTCCGACAAGGACCAGGGCCACGGACCCGAGGACCACCGACAGGCCCGCCCCGTAGAGGATTGAACCCCAGGAGATCATGCGGCGCCCAGTTGTTTACGGTCCATTCGAACCGCCATCGGCCGCCATGGCCGGAACGCTAGTCGCCGTGGCCCGCTTTGCGCTGAAATGGGTAGGTACAGGGCAGCGTCGTCGACAGGACCAGGGCCCGAGCGGCCCCTTGAGCGGGGAGCAACACAGTGCGGTTCAACAAAGGGGCACAGCTCGACACCTCCCAGGTCTCCGACCGCCGGGGCGCTGGGCCGCTGGCCGTCGGCGGCGGTGGGATCATCGGGCTGATCATCCTGGTGTTCACCCTGCTCAACGGGGGTGACGGCGGGTCGGTGCCGGATCTCTCCGCTGGCGACCTCAAGTCTGACCTGTCGGCGACCTGCAAGACCGGTGACGACGCCAACCAGCGCAGCGACTGTCGCATCGTGGGCGTCATCAACAGCGTCCAGGCCTACTGGGGCACGCACGAGCCGAACTACCAGAAGGCGACGACGGTGTTCTTCACCGGTCAGACGAACACGGGCTGTGGAGCGGCGTCATCCGCGGTCGGGCCGTTCTACTGCCCGGCCGACCAGAAGGTGTACATCGACCTGGGCTTCTACGACGACCTGCGCACCCGCTTCGGCGCCCAGGGCGGACCCTTCGCCGAGGCCTACGTGATCGCCCACGAGTACGGCCACCATATCGAGAACCTGCGAGGGGTGCTCGACAAGGCCCGCAGCAAGGAGACCGGGCCGCAGAGCGCCGGCGTGCGGGTGGAACTCCAGGCCGACTGCCTGGCCGGGATGTGGGCCAAGGGCGCGGTCGAGACCGGGTTCATCGACGAGATCACCGACGCCGACATCGCCGATGGGTTGAACGCGGCGTCGTCCATCGGCGACGACCGGATCCAGACCCAGGCCCAGGGCCAGGTAAGCCCCGAGTCGTGGACCCACGGGTCCTCCGAGCAGCGCCAGAAGTGGTTCAAGGCCGGCTTCCGGTCGACGACGGCGACCGCGTGTGACACCTTCGCTGTTCGCACCGTGTGACCTGGCACCCGTAGCTTGGGGGGATGACCGATACCTCCCAGCCGCATCCGAACGTCGTCATCATCGGCGCCGGCCCGGCCGGGCTGACGGCGGCGTACGAGCTGGTCACCCGCTACGGCATCACGTCGACCGTCCTCGAATCGGACTCCGTGGTCGGCGGGATCAGCCGCACGGTCGAGCGTGACGGCTGGCGTTTCGACATCGGCGGGCACCGCTTCTTCACCAAGGTGAAGGAGGTCGAGGCCTTCTGGCACGAGATCCTCGACGACGAGGACTTCATGCTCCGGCCCCGCATGAGCCGCATTTTCTACGACGGCAAGTACTACGACTACCCGCTGAAGGCGTCGAACGCGCTGAAGAACCTCGGCATCATCGAGGCGTTCCTGTGCGTGATGTCCTACGTGTGGGCGCGGATCCGCCCGCCGAAGGACCAGTCGACGCTGGAGGGCTGGATCGTCGCCCGCTTCGGCTGGCGCCTCTACAAGCACTTCTTCAAGACCTACAACGAGAAGCTGTGGGGTGTTCCCGTCAACAAGCTCCCGGCCGACTTCGCCGCCCAGCGCATCAAGAACCTCTCGCTCGCCAACGCGGTCATGAACGCCCTCCTCCCCAAGCGGAACCAGAAGGACATCACCTCCCTCATCGAGGAGTTCCAGTACCCGAAGTACGGGCCGGG
>JANMRJ010000009.1:0-2148 GCA_031370985.1 Acidimicrobiales bacterium | reverse complement strand
AAGTTGGCCAGGGAGTCGAGGCTGTTGTAGTCGAGTGCCGGCTGGCGCTCCCGCAGGTAGTCGACCAACAGGTCACGGACCGGGCCACAGCTGAGGTGGTAGCGGTCGATCATCTGCTCCGGCGTGCGTTGGCCGTTCGTTCGCAGTGCCCGCAACGCCGAGGGCGCGTCCGCCCCGAAGATCCCCAGCTGGCGCAGCACCCGGTAGAACAGGGCACGGCCATCGGCCGGGCTCGAGCGGAGGTCCTCGGCATCGAAGAGCTCCAGTACGTCGCCGATGGTGATGTCGCCAAGCCCACCGCCTTTGGCCGCGACGATCAAGGCGCTGCGGTAGAGCACGCGGCCCCGGGCCACGACCGACATTCCGGCGTCGCCGTCGCACAGCGCCCGGAGACGGGCGAACCCTTCGGGGTCCCGAATGGCGGTGATGTGACGGACGAGGAGGCCTCCCCGAGCGAAGCCGCCGTCCACCAGCCAGGCCAGAGAGGGACGCAGGACCTCGGCGCTCACCGCCGCACATGTCGCCTCGACCAGCGCCGAGTGGCGCCACTCGATGTCGTGGCCGTGGGAACGCAGCCACTCCGCCGGCACCTCTCGCCACTCCCGTAGCGCCGCATCTGCTCCGCTCGAGATCCATCGTTGCTGCCAGTCGCGGCCCGACTGATCCGCCAACCAGTCGAGCAGCAGCCTCGCGCCGAGGGCACGTCTGCTGCGTTCATCCGTCCGCACCACGAACGGCGGCGACGTCATGCGGCCCAGAACCTCGTCGGCCCCTCGTCGCGTCGCCGGCCATGACGCCGGCGGGACGCGAGGCGGGAACCTCACCGGTGCGGGCAGGTGCCCCGTTCCCGGCGACCCCTCTGCGGCCGGCTCCGCCGCCAGCGAGTCGCTCATGATGCGCCCTCGCCGAAGAGGACGTCGAGGGTCTCGGGCGCGTACCCAGGAGCGGGCAGCGCCGCCGCCCTCTCGGCCGCTCGTGCGGTCTGCTCGGCATGGTGAGCCAGCACCCGTCGGATCACATCCTCCTTGCGGGGCGTCAGGTAGATCTGAGTGGTGGTCAGCTGGGCGTGGCCCAACACGAGCTGGACGTCGGTGAGCGGAAGGGCGGGGTCCTCGGCCATCCGGTAGGCGGCGGTGTGGCGCAACGAGTGGAGCGTGGTCGCGGTGCCCGCCCGGGTGTTGACCCGCTCGAACATCCGATGGGCGCCGTGGTAGGTGAGCGGCCGAGCCGGTCCACGCAGCGTCCACCACAGTGGTTGGCGACGCCCGGGCGGGATCCGGTCGGCCATCTCCAGCTGGTAGAGCCGCAACCACACGAAGGCGTCGGTGGACGCGGGGAGCTCCTGGGTGGCGCGGCTTCCCTTGCGGACCACGCTGATGAGCTGGCGACCCGGGTCCACGCCGGCCACGGTCGCCGACAACAGCTCTGAGGCCCGGGCCCCGGTGGAGACGTAGAAGGCCACCAACGCCCGGTCGCGGTGTGATCCCAGCCTGGCGAAGATCTCGTTGAAGTCGGCGTCGGGGACGCTGCGGGGGATCCGGGCCGGCACCGTCGGCCGATAGAGGCCCGTGCGGTCGTTGCGGTGCGGTTCCATCGGGTTCTGGTGCGCGTGCGCCCGACGCTCGGCCCGGGCACGGTCCAGGGGGAACGGGTTGAGGACCGGGCCCGTTCCCTCCTCGCGGTGGAAGTCGTAGAAGCCCCGTAGGACGGTCTCGCTGTGCGCACGGACCGATGGCGCGTAGGCCTGTGCTGAGGCATCGGCGAGCGGCGCCGCCGTGGCCTCGTCCTGGTGACGCCAGTGCACCCGGGAGGGCTTGGCCGCCACCTGCAACCAGCGGCAGAAGTCCCGGGCCTCGGCTCGCGTCGCCCGGTCCCATGCGACCCCGGCGGCCCACAGGAACCGGAACCACCGCAGCAGGTCCATCCCGTAGGAGCGGATCGTGGCCGCCGACCGTCCCGCTGCCTGGAGCTCTCGGAACCATGCCGACACCGCCTCCACCGGCGTCCCGGTCGCATCAGTGAGCCGGTAGGGCTCCCAGGGGTCGTCGGTGGCCAGCAGCCGCCCGACCTGAGGCGGGACCATCGTCGCCAGATCCATTGAGGTCTCTCTGCTGTCCATGAGCGGGGAGGTCTAACACAGCATCGTTG
>JANMRJ010001208.1:0-2737 GCA_031370985.1 Acidimicrobiales bacterium | reverse complement strand
CGGTTCCGCGTTCTACGCGCCCGCCGCCTCGGCCTTCGAGATGGTCGACGCGATCCTGCGCGACCGAAAGCGCGTCCTGCCCTGCGCGGTCCTCCTGCAGGGCGAGTTCAAGACGAACGACCTGTTCGTCGGGGTGCCCGTTGTCCTCGGTCGGGGCGGGCTGGAGAAGGTCTTCGAAATCGCGCTGACGGCCGAGGAGCAAGCAGCGTTCGACACGTCCGCGGCGGCGGTCCAGGAGCTCGTCGACAAGCTCGGCTGAGCTGGTGGTGGTGACGCGTCGCACCGCTTTGGCGCGCCACCCGGGACCATCGGCAGGGATCGTTGGTACCCTTGCCGCAAACCGGGGGACGGTCGTTCGGGAGACGACCGGCGGTCATCCCACGTTCGTATGGAGGCCTCCATGCATCGACGCTTTGCCGCGCTCGCGGCGACGCTTGTCCTCGTCCTGTCCGCCACGGGGGCTTCGGCCGCCGCGCCGCCGGCCAGTCGCGACGCAAGCGCCTCGACCGCAGTCCTGGACAAGACGTCTGCGATCGTCATCCTCAAGCAGCTGCCCGTCGCCACCTACGACGGCCACGTCGCTGGGTACCTCAGGACCAGGGTCTCGAGCGGCAAGCTCAACCCGAACAGCGCGGCCGCGAAGAAGTACGTCGGCTACCTCAAGACCGAGCACTCCGCGTTCGCCAGGTGGCTCCAGACCAATGTCCCGAGCGCGAAGATCACCTCGCAGTACTTCGTGACCCTGAACGCGGTCGCCGTCAAGCTCAATGGCGCCGCGATCGGCAAGCTCGCCAACAACGCCGATGTCGCCGTGGTCGAATACAACGCGCTCTACCACCCCGACATGAGCGAGAGCTACAAGATCATCAACGCCCAGGCGGCGTGTACCGCGGCCGGCGGCCGGGCCAATGCGGGCCACGGCGTCAAGGTCGGGATGATCGATTCAGGGATCGACTACCGCCATCCGTTCTTCGATCCGACGGGCTTCAGCTACCCGGCCGGGTTCCCGAAGTGCGACGCCGCCGACATGACCGGCAGCACGTGCGACAACGTCAGCCAGAAGGTCATCGTCGCCAAGGTCTTCTACAACAAGAACAACCAGACCAGCTACGACGCCCTGCCCGTCGCCGGTGAAGGCGATCACGGCAGCCACACGGCCGGCACGGTCGCCGGCGTGACCGGCAAGACGGCCATCGTCAACGGCGTGGCGATCGACGACATGTCGGGCATTGCGCCCGGCGCCTGGCTTGGCAACTACAACGTCTTCCCGGGCAAGGTCCTGAACGCTCGGAGCGAGGACATCCTCAACGCGGTCGAGGCGGCCGTGAACGACGGGATGGACGTCCTCAACCTATCGCTCGGCGGCGCATACCACGGCAACAACGACCTGCTCGCGAAGGGCCTCGACACCGCGGTCGCCGCGGGCGTCGTCGTCGTCGCCTCGGCCGGCAACAGCGGCCCCGGTGGCTTCACCATCGGCTCGCCCGGCCGGGCCCGCGACATCATCACGGTCGGCGCCAGCACCAACGACCACTTCGTCGGCCAGCCGCTGACCTTCGGCAGCATGACCGTCGGTGGCGCGGTCGGCGACTTCGACCCGATGCCGGCCGGCACGTTCGGCCTGTTCGACACCGCGAGCAACGGCTGCGCCTCGGTCGCAACCGGAGCGAGCGGCAAGGTCGCGCTCATCAATCGCGGCGTCTGCACGTTCAGCACCAAGGTCGCGAACGCGAAGGCCGCCGGAGCCACTGGCGTGATCGTCATCAACAACGTCGCCGGCGACCCGACCGCGATGGCCCGGACCTCCGGCTTCGACGACGACATTCCCGCGGTCATGATCTCGAACACGGACGGCGCCGCCGTTCGGACCGCCAATCCCGCGTCGGTCACCGTGGCCGCGACGTTCAGCGAGTTCGTGACGGCCAACGGCGACATCCTCGCCGGGTTCAGCAGTCAGGGCCCGACGAATGTCGACTACGCGATCAAGCCCGATCTGACCTCGGTCGGGGTCAACGTCCTCAGCTCGATCGCCTGCACGAACGGCGCGAGCTGTGGCGGCGAAGGCGACTGGGCGTTCTTCAGCGGAACCTCGATGTCGGCCCCGCACGTCGCGGGCTCGGCCGCCGTCCTGCGCGAGCTCCATCCGACCTGGACGCCGGCCCAGATCAAGTCGGCGCTGGTGAACACCTCGGACCTGGTCGTCAAGAACGCGTTCAACGCGGCGACGACGGTCGGCCCGCAGGCCCAGGGCGCCGGCCGCGAGGACCTCTCCGAGGCCGCCTCGACCGGCGCGATCTTCTCGCCGACGAGCGCGAGCTTCGGCCGGATCAGCGCGAGCAACAACAACCCGACCTCGATGGCGATCAAGGTCTCGAACCTCACCGGGTCGGCTGTGACCTATGCGGTGAGCGAGCTCAAGTTCAGCCCGGCCGGCGGCTCTCTCGCCGCGTTCAACGGCGGGACGACAAGCAGCGGTGACAGCCGGATCACGACCCCGTCGTCGATCACGGTGCCGGCCAACTCGAGCGCGACGCTCAGCGTGAGCGTCAACGCCGGGCTGGCCAACGGGTCCATCGCCCAGGGCTGGATCCAGCTCAGCGGCGGCGGATCCGAATATCAGGTTGCCTACTGGGCTCAGGTCGCGCCCTGATCCAGCCCCCGACACACGAGGAAGCGGGCCCCGCCCAGTGCCGGGGGCCCGTCCGAGTGGGGGGGGCGGCCCCCCGGGGGGACCAGG
>JANMRJ010001190.1:0-18433 GCA_031370985.1 Acidimicrobiales bacterium | reverse complement strand
CCGCCGATGACGATGATGTCGAACGGGCGGGCGCCGGGGCCGTGCGTGCTGGCGATGGCCTCATCGAGCCCGTTGCAGACGTACCGGCCGAGAACGTCCTTGCTGAAATCGCTGTATTGGGGGGTTGGGCTCGCCATCATCGACCTCCGTTGAATGACCCGAGTCGCCTGACACCGGGTGTGCTGCTCCGCGAGACGTAGAGAGGTGGAAGGACCGGGCTGATACAACTCCGGCGGCGGTCTCCCGCGTGCTGCTGTCCCCCCAGTCGAGCCGACACCCTCATAGCCATCCCGAGACCCATATGCTCGGCCGGTGGCCGACATGACCGCCGACGAGTGGCGGGCGTTCATCCGCGAGCCGGCGCGACCGGCGATGTTGGCCACCGTCCATCCCGACGGGCGGCCCCACGTCGCTCCCGTCTGGATCGACCTCGACGACGACGACACGATCGTGTTCACCACCGACGCCGGCACCGTGAAGGGCCGGGCCATACTGGCCGACGGCCGGGTGGCGATCTGTGTCGATGACGACCGGCCGCCGTTCTCCTTCGTCCTGGTAGAGGGCACCGCTCAGGTGAGCACCGATCCCGACGAACTGCTCCACTGGGCCACCCGGATCGGCGGCCGGTACATGGGCCTGGAGCGGGCAGAGGCGTTCGGCCGGCGCAACGCGGGGGAGGGCGAGCTGCTGGTCCGGGTCACGCCGGCCCGCGTCGTGGCCCGCAAGAACCTCTCTGACTGAATCGCTCGCCGGCGGTGACCGGGCAGACGTGGTCGTGGTCGGCGCCGGCCTGGCCGGGCTGACAGCCGCCGCCGCGCTACACGCCGGCGGACGCTCGGTGACGGTCGTCGAAGCCCGCCCGTCGGTCGGAGGCCGGATAAAGACGCTGGCGGACGGCGACGCCTGGTTCGACCTCGGGGCGACGTGGCACTGGTCGGACCAGCCGGAGATCCGGTCGCTGGCGGCCGAACTGGGGATGGCGACGTTCCCGCAGTTCCGTACCGGCCTGGCGTTGGCCGAGGATGCAGCTGGCGCCCCGCCCCGACCCGTCAATCTGCCGCCGCCGGTGCCGGCCGAGCTGCGCTTCGTCGGCGGGGCGCAGGCCCTGTGCCACCGGCTGGCGGCCCGGTTGCCGGACGGGGCCATCACCCTCAACGCCGACGTCACCGCCATCGCAGCCAGTGCCGGCGCCGGCGGGCTGACGGTGGCACTGGCCGACGCCGGCAGCGGACAAGAGTCGTCGATCGACTGCCGGTTCGCCGTCGTTGCGGTGCCGCCACGGCTCGCCTCCGCAGGCATCACCTTCACGCCCAGGCTCCCAGACGAACTCGTGCGGGTCATGGAGGGCACGCCGACCTGGATGGCCAACGCGGTGAAGTGCGTTGCCGTCTACGAGTCGGCGTTCTGGCGCGACGCCGGCCTGTCGGGGCTGGCGTTCAGCCGGGTCGGGCCGCTCATCGAGGTCCACGACGCCGGCACGGCCGACGGGCCCACGGCTGCGCTGTGGGGCTTCCTCTCGCCCCATCACGACGTGCGTGACCTCGGCATCGACGAGCGGACGGCGGCGGTGTTCGCCCAACTCGGCCGACTGTTCGGCCCGCTCGCGGCGGACCCGCTCCGGTACTACGAGCGGGACTGGTCGAACGACCCTTACACCAACGACGAGGTCGTCTGGCTGGGCGAACCGCTCCCCTACGGGCACGCCGTGTTCGCCGAACCGCAGCTCGGCGGGCGCCTGTTCTGGGCCGGCACCGAGACGGCAACCGCCGGCGCCGGCCACATGGAAGGCGCGGTGGGGTCAGGCCGGCGGGCGGCGGCGCGGATCGTCGGCGCCGAGGAATGAGCCGTGCGATGCTGGGTGTGACCCACTCGCGGTGAAATCGTCCACGACCGGCACCGCCCTCATCAACCCTGCGCGACCCCGAGAACATCCAGATCGAGGTCTTCGGCGGCAGGTGAGCTTCGGGTATCCCCACCGGGGCCAGATGCCGACTGGGCGAACGTGCCCGCCGGGGCGCCATCACACTGTGCCGCCGACCCGGCGCCCAGGGCGCCTACAGGCCAGCCGCCGTGGGTACAGGGGGGCCAGGTTCGCTATCGGCTCAGAGGCCGAGGTGAAGACGCATGGCGATGTCGAGCGCCACAAGCAGGTCGCCTGGCAGCCGTCCGGCGACCGTTCCGATGCGTTCCACCGCTACCGATCGGATCTGCTCGGCCTGCGCCTTGGATGCCTTCGCCAACCCGCAGGATCCCGGCGGGAGCAACACCTGGAACGGGTAGACCCGGCTGGCCTGGCTCGTGACCGGGACGACGGTGATCACGCCTCGGCCCAGGCTCTGCGCCGTGCGGTTGGCACCATCGTTGCTCACGACGATGGCGGGCCGGCGCTTGTCGGCCTCGCTCCCCCGAACGGGGCCGAGGTCGACCCAGACCACGTCTCCCCGCCGCATCAGCCCGGGAGGCCATCAGCGACGGTGGCGTCCCAGAGTTCGCCGTCCGAGGACGCCCACTCGTCCCAGGCCGCGGCGTAGTCAGCACCGAGCTCGTTGGAGCGAAGGAGGGCGAGGGCACGATGCACGACCGCTGACCGGGAGTCGACCTCGTGCTCGTTCGCGTAGTGGTCAATGAACTCAACATCGCCATCGGGCAGGCTCACGCTGAGCTTCATTCGGCTCATCCTACCTCCATCGTACCTTCAGTGCTACTAGGTCGTACCCGTGCAAACCTCGACCCGGTGGCTCACATATCCGGCGGTACGTGGCACCCCTCGCGACGAGAGCCAGTTGTCGATATGGGACACAGGTAGGGAGCGCGGCACACTCTCGCAGCGCAATCGAATGGTGTCCGCCAGCCATTCTGCCGTGAGGGTACGGGCCCGGCCGCTTGCACGATTCCACGGAACAAGTTGAGCGCGTTCAAAACTACCTTCACACCCCCCGCTGTCCGGGTAGGACCGCGAGGAGGCGCTGTTGAGGAAGACGTTCAACATCGGCTTGGACGTCGGCCGGGGCAAGGAGAAGGTCGATCTGGTCCGGTTGCGGTTGTCGAAGGCGTTGATCCCTTACCACCGCCGAGGCGCAGGCCCTGGCCGCCGAGTCGATCGCCATCGAACGCGGCATACCGACCGGAAAGATCGCCGAGGCGGAGGGCCTGGCCCTGCACCCCGCTGCGTTCACGGAGTGCCCGATCCGGTCTTCCACCTCACGGCCCGGGCCATGGGCATCGTGACCGGTCTGGCCGCGGTCGAGCCCGATCCGGCCGCCCCCGACCCGGCCGCCCCCGACCCTGACGCCCTCCTCAATGCCGCCCTCGACGCTCCGTCACCCCCGTTGAGCAGGGTGAACACCAGGATGATCAGCCCGATCCCACCGCCGCCGACGGCCAGCGGCCCAGCGCCCCGGGGGTCGGAGACCTGGGAGGTGTCGAGCTGTGCCCCTTTGTTGAACCGCACTGTGTTGCTCCCCGCTCAAGGGGCCGCTCGGGCCCTGGTCCGATCGACGATTCCCCCTGTACATGCCCACTTCAGCCGCGTTCGACCACGTCTGCCTCCACCCTGTGCGCCCGAGATCGTCATCTACCCCCCATGGGCGGAGGACCGAGAAGGCGAAACCTCCCGATGCCCGTATGCTCGGCCGATGGCCGAGATGACCGCGGAGGAGTGGCGCGCCTTCATCCGCGACCAGGCCAGACCGGCGATGCTGGCCACGGTCCGTCCCGACGGGCGTCCGCACGTCGCCCCGATCTGGGTCGACCTTGACGACGACGACTCGATCGTGTTCACCACGGGCGCCGGCACCGTCAAGGGGCGGGCCATCCAGGCCGACGGCCGGGTGGCGGTCTGCATCGACGACGACCAGCCACCGTTCTCCTTCGTGCTCATCGAAGGCACTGCCGGGGTGAGCACCGATCTCGAGGAGATGCTTCACTGGGCCACCCGGATCGGCGGGCGGTACATGGGCGAAGAGCGGGCCGAGGCGTTCGGCCGGCGCAACGCGGTGGTGGGCGAGTTGCTGGTCCGGGTGGCGCCGGAGCGCGTCGTGGCCTACAAGAACCTCTCTGCCTAGCCTAGCGAGAACATCGAGGTGGCGGTCGTCGAGGCCCGCCCGTCGGTTGGGGGCCGGATCAAGACGCTGGTCGATGTCTCGCCGCCGCTCTGCCTGCGGAGCTGCGGGAGGGGTTCGTCACCCGCGGCCGGCTGGCGCAGGTCCTGTCGACCCGGACGTGATGGCCCCTGCGTCGTCCGGCTCGACCTCGTCACGGGGCCGCAGGATCAGTTCGATGGCCACCCACAGCGTCTTCGAGAACGGGTAGAAGGCGATCGGCGCCAGCACGGTCGCCACCACCGCGCCGACCACCACGGGGAGGAGGCTGGCGTCGGGGTCGGCATTGCGAAGGACGATGGTCGGCACGACGGCGAGGAGCATGACCAGGCCCTGGGCGAAGGCCAGATTCAGCACGTATGCACCCAGGAAGAAGCCCTCCTCGCGCTCGAAGCGGTAGCCGCAGGTCGGGCAGGCCGGGGCCATCCGGAACCACCCGGTGAAGAGCCGGCGCCCGCCGCAGGAGGCGCAGCGCTTTGCCGCGCCGCGCCGCAGCATCCGCGCCGGAGTGGCCGCTGTACCGGACCGGGTCTGTGTCATCGCAGCTCCTCGTGATCGGTTGACGGACCCATCGTCGGAAAGATCGTTGCACGCGAGTTGCACGCCGCCGTTGCACGGGCCGGCACCGGATCCCCCGAGGCGCGCAACGGCCGTGCAACCGGCCTCGTAGGACTGGACCCGACAAGCACGACCCGCCACCAGAAACCGGAGGACGTCCCCATGAAACGCAACCGTGCCATCGCCGCCTCGCCGCCGCCGTCGCCTTGGGCCTGCTCGCCGCCGCATGCGGCGGCACCAGCTCACCCACGACCGAGGCCGCCACCGTCACCACCGTCCCCGCCACCCTCGGCCGCCAGTTCGACCTGGCCCTGGGCACGGCCACCGACCTCATCCGGCCGGTGCCGCCGGTGTCGACGTGGTCCAGGCCGCCGGCAACACCAACAGCACAAAGGAGAACCCCTTCGTCAAGCTGATCGTGAAGGCCGACTCGGGCATCACCGCCGTCAGCCAGCTCAAGGGGGCAAGACGCTCGGGACCCCCACCCTGAGCGGGGTCATCCACGCCGCGGTCGAGTACTGGGCCAAGCAGAACTGCGTGAGTCTGGCCGACATCGGCGGCGTCGAGGCGCCCACCCCAACCTGCCCGACCAGCTCAAGGCCGGCCGCATCGACGCCGTCGAGGCGCTCGAGCCCATCGCCAGCACGCTGATCAAGGCCGGCAACGTCACGATCGGCTCCCGTTCGACTCGATCTCCCTACATCGCCTCCGACCCCGTCGAGGCCCGCAAGACGCTGCAGCCCGCCTCCACCATGACCCCGACCCACAAGCCGGTCCACCCCGTCCCCCTGGCCTCCCTGGAGGCCTGGCTGTTCCGGCACCGGTCCCCGGTGAAGCAGAAATCCGACGACGAAGGAGACCGTCGAATGACCCAAGTACTCGCCTACCACCACCTCAGCCTCGGCGGCGTGGGTGAAGTCGAAGCCCTGACCCCGACAACATCCAGATCGAGGTCTTCGGCGGCCCCCTCGCGGCCGGCGCCAGCGCGGCCTGACCGCACCTTCCGCTCCCCCGGTTCGAACTGGCCGATTCGGCGCGGAGGCCTTGCGCTGGCCGCGACAAGTGAACAATGTTGCATTCCATGCATATGGGACAGCGTCGGTGGCCGACGTCGACCCGCTACTGCCGACCTGGAGGGAGCCCAGGCCGTGGTGCGCGTCACGGTCGTGCGTGCGTTTCCCAATTGCCCGAGGTACATCCACCGCATGGTGCTCGACCAACTGTCCGGGTTCGCCCCCACTCTCGGCCATCAGCCACCGGAGCCGGAGTGGAAGGCGATGGAAGCGTTCCGCGACTACCTGCCAGGTACCCACCCCGCCGAGGAGTAGCGCGCTTGCCCACGACCAGGCGTCGGTGGCGATCGTCCGAACGGCCCTCCCTGCCGCCGGTGGAGCCACCGCGCCCCCTTCAGGCATGGAAGTCGGTGAGCCGCTCGGCCTCGGCCTCCACCTCGGCGGCCACCGCCGGCGCCAGCGGTTCGAACGGGGTCGGCACGACCCGGCGCTTGTCGTAGCGCCAGGTGCCGGCGACAGCGCCGTCGACGAGGAACGTGCACATCGAGTGCGGGGTCTTGGTGTTGAAGACGAGCGGCCGGTGCGCCTCGGCTATGACCCCCTTACGGCGGGCGTGGACGAGCAGAATGGCGTCCCAAGTGGGCAGGAACCGCACCGGCGCCGGCGTCGCCGGGTCGGGAATCGGGCCGTCGGGGAGGTCGTACAGCGTGCGGCCGTCCTCGTCGGCGAAGCGGGGCAGCTCCAGGCGCTCCAGGACCGTGAGCATGTCGGCGGTCCGCAAGCCGCCCCAGTCGGCGACATCGGCCGCGGTCGCCGGGCCGAAGCCGCGGAGGTACCGGCGTATCAGGTGCTCCGTGGCCGCCTCGACGGTGAGGTCGGCGGGCGGCGGGCCGACCCAGTCCTCCGCCAGCCCGTACAGGTCCGCCCGCCGGCGCTCCCAGGTGCCCGACGGCGGGACCCGCACGAGGTCGACCCACAACCCCACGCCGATGGCCCGGTCCTTCCCGACCAGCGCGTCGAGCTCGGTCCGCCTCACCGGGCCGTCGGCAAGCCGCGATCGCAGGGCCACGGCTGATGCCGCCAGCTCCTCGGCGCTGACCGCATAGCGGGTGAACCGGAGCCAGAGCGCCCGGCGGGCGCCACCGACGGCGAGAGCGAGCGGCCAGTAGTCGCCGGCGGAGGTCAGGTGGATCGTCACCCGCATGAGGGTGCCCTGGACGACGGTCCGGTCCTCCAAGGCGGACGTGAGATCCGAGCGTTGGAAGCCCTCGACCCGTGACCACAGGCCGACGTACATCGACGGTGCGTACTGAGCCTGCAGGCACCCCATCCGGTCGAGCGCCTCCGGGACGGGCACGTCGGCGCGTTCGAGCAGGAGCTGGCGGGCGAGCAGCGCCCGGTTCAGCTCCCGCCCAGTCAAGACGCGTACAGGCAGGACGCGCACGGCCCACTGACTACCACGGCCGCCACTACACGGTTCGGCAGTTCACGGTCGCCGGCCGTTCCACGCCACCAGGCGGTCGATCAGCGGGGCGTCATCCGCGACCGGGACGGCGTCGGCGAACGGGTAGGTGAAGTCCCGGATGGCCTCGGGCATTCCGGGCCGCATGCTCTCGAACATCTCGGCGCGGTTCTCGCCGGGCATGAACTGGATGCCGTCGAAGGCCAGGCTCACGACATCGGGGTCCCACGCCGGGCGTTGGCCGGTGGCGGAGGCCAGGTCCCAGGTGTGCACGGTGATCTCGTTGATGTAGCCGACCAGCATCGCGGCACCGGGGCTCTCCTTCCACGGCAGGGTCATCGTGCGGCCCAGCACCGCATCGTCAGCCCATGCTGCGTCGACCGCGCCGGCCGCGGTCAGCCATGCCTCCATGTGGGCGTCGCCCTCGATCGGCGCCTCGATGCCGGCACCGAGCGGGTCGTCGCCCCGGCCCAGGGCCGCCACCCGGCGCAGCACCATGACCAGGTGGTCGAGCAGGGCCCGCACGTCGAACTCGGAGCACGGCGTCGGGTTGGCCAGCTGGTGGGGACCGACCCGTCCGATGACGGCGGTGCCGAGGGCGACGGCCCCGGCGAAGGCCACGCGGGGGTCCTCGGGACCGAAGGGCGTATCGACGACTGCGGGAGATGCTTCGTTGGTTGTCATGCGGTCATCCTGCGCCTCGAAACCGGACACCTGGTGACCGGTTTGCGTGGGAATATCACGACGTGCGAGCCGACCGGTTGGTGGCCATCCTCCTCATGCTCCAGGCCCGTGGCCAGGTGACCGCGGCCGAGGTGGCCGAGGAGCTGGAGGTGTCGGAGCGCACCGCCCGTCGCGACCTCGACGCCCTCGGCGTCGCCGGCCTGCCCATCTACTCCAGGCAGGGCCGCAACGGCGGGTGGCAGCTCGCCGGCGGCGGGCGCACCGACCTCAGCGGCCTCACCGCATCCGAGGCCCGGGCGTTGTTCCTGGTCGCCGGGCCGGCGTCGGCGGCCACCCCCGAAGTCAAGGCCGCGCTGCGCAAGCTGGTGCGGGCCCTGCCCGAGCCGTTCCGCGACCACGCCGAAGCCGCCGCCACCGCGGTGGTGATCGACCCCGCCGGCTGGGACCGGCCGCAACGGCCCCGGCGGACACCGCCCTTGCTCGACGCGGTGCAGCGCGCCGTCGTCGAGGGTCAGCAGGTCACCCTCGGCTACCAGGCCCGGGACGGCGCCGTCACGACCCGCATCGTTCACCCGCTCGGCCTGGCGGCCAAGGGGGCGGCCTGGTACCTGGTGGCGGCGACCGACGCCGGCCTGCGCACGTTCCGGGTCGACCGCATGTCGGCGGTGGAGCCGACGGGCGAGGCGGTGGTCCGCCCCGAGGGGTTCGACCTGGCTGAGGCGTGGCGGATGATCACCGACGAGGTCGACAAGCGGCGGGCGCCGGTCGTCGCCCACGGCCTGATCGCGCACGACATGGTGTGGGTGCTGCGCATGATCCTCGCCAACCGGGTGGGCATCGGCCCGCCCGGCCCCGACGGCCGCGTCGAGGTCGAGCTGCGGGGCCAGAGCGTGCGCGCCCTGGCCGGGGAGACCGCCGGCCTCGGCGGCATGCTCGAAGTGCTCGACCCGCCCGAGCTGCGCGAGACGCTGGCGACGATCAGTGCCGAACTGGCCCAGCTCTACCGCGTACCGTGACCCGGATGAAGAAGCTGGCCGACTACGGCACCGACGACCATCCCGCGGATGACCCCGAGCGCGCCCAAGCGTCGTGGACGGTAGCGCTGATGGACGATTGCGAGCCGTGCGGGGATCTGCGAGTGGAGCTCACCGTCGAGGAGGCCGGACGGGCCGGGCGGGGCGTCGCCGCCCATCTGGCGCCGGCCACGGCCCGTCGCCTGCGCGCCGCCCTGGCCGCCGCGCTGCGCGACCTGGGCGAGCCGGTCGACGGTTAGCCGCCGGCCGCGAGGGCGTCGATGCGCTTCCGCAGCTCGTCGACCAGATCCGTGGCATTCGCCAGCGCCGGCCCCTCCTCGGCCATGATGGCGCGGAACGCCGGCAGGCATTCGGCGACCAGCTCGTCGGCCGGCACCAGCCGCTCCTGAGCAGTCAGCGCGCCGGCGGTCGCCAGCGTCGGCGGGTGGCCCCGCACGTCGAGCAGCAGCTTGACCAGGCGCTCGACCGCGTCGAGGCGCCCCCACAGGTAATCGCCCTCGCGGCCCGGCCGGCTGAAGAACGCGCCGAAGTGGGCCAGGGACATGCCGCGCAGATCCTCGGCGCCCAACAGATGGGTCTCGTTCGGGCTGATGCGGTAGGCCTCGACGTGGTCGCGCTCGCCGACATCGGACACAGTCTGGAGCGGGAACACGAGAATGTCCCAGTAGGGGAAGCCGAGATAGCGGGTGAGCACGGCGTCGCGCAGCCAGTCGCCGCAGAGGTCGATGAAGTCGAGGACATCGGACTGCAGGCCCTCCTCGAACGCCGGCAGGGCGCCGACGATGCGGGCGTGGATCTTCTCACGCACCCCCTCGAGCTGGGCGCGGTGGGCCTCGACGAACGGCGCGACGGCGAACTCGTCGTCGAGGTTGGCCGCGGCGATCGTCTCGGCGCTGAAGATGGCCCGCAACGCACCCCGGACCTCCGGGTCGGCGGCCAGGGCGACAAAGACCGCATCCAAGCTGGAGACGTGGGCGTAGAGCTTGGACTTGGCCACGTCGAGCTGCCGCCGGGTGGGCACGCCATTGGTGCCGGCCTGCGGGTACAGCCACGAGAGGCCGGCGATCAGGAAGCGCACCCGCCGGGCGTGGTAGCGCAGGTCGAACGAGGACAGGAACTCGGCTTGGGGTTCGGTGCCGCGCGCGTCTCGCTGCTGTTCCAGCAGCTTGTCGCTGACCGCCCACGCCCGCAGGGCGTTGCCCACGAAGGCGGCCTGGTGGGAGTCGGGCGGGAAGGCGAGGAGCTCCCCCACCGCCTCCGCGTAGCCTTCCAGGACCGAGCGGATACGCACGCGGAGGTAAGTGGCGGCGTTGAAGCCGGCGTCGGCGGCCGCCCCCGCCTCGACCTCCCGACGGATCGCCATCAGTGCGCGCCCCGACGTGCCCCGCACCACCGCCGCCGCGGCCTGGTCGGTGACCAGCGCGCCGACCTTGGCCTGGATGGACGGGAAGCCGGCCTCGATGACATCGCGGATGCGGAGGACGGCCTCGTTGCGCTCGGCCAGCCGAAGAAGGTCGTCGAGGATCGGCTCCTTACGGGGAATACTGGCGTAGCCGCCGAAGATCGTCTTCAACATGCCGGGCGCCGGCCCCGCAGCCGGCGCGGCCTTGCCGCCCTCACCCGGATCGGGCTCGATAAAGATCAGCCGGCGATCGACATCGGTGGCCGCCGGCTTCGACGCGATGGCGGTGATCGCCGGCCCGAACGGGAAGTTGTCCAGTACGCCGCCGTCGATGAAGTGGGTGTTGGCCGGCTCGAACGCGGTCAGGGCGTAGAGCGGGAAGAACGGCGGGGCCTTGACGGCCAGGTTGGCGTCGGCCCCGACCGCAGCGGCGTAGGTGGCGAAGCTGACCGGGGGGAAGGCCCCCGGGAACGACGATGTGGCCCGCGCCGCGAAGGCGAGCACGTGGTCGTACTCCTGGGTGAAGTGCGAGTCGCCGGCGCGGTCGGGTTGCCGGTGGCGGAAATGCATGACGTGGCGGTGGGTGCGATCACGGACGAACCGAGGGTCGTACAGCGGGATCTCGCGCTCGTAACCGAGGAAGTCGGTGATGGGCACGTAGAGGTCGAGATCGTGGTCGTCGGGCAGCAGCGACTCCTGGCCCGCCAGCACCTTGTGGTCGCCGCCGCCACCGTTCATGTCCCGCAGCGCCCCGTAGAGCCACCGGGTCATATCGCCGCCCCGCAGCGGCGGCTTGCGGCGGCCCACGGCCATGCCGAGGAACCGCAGCTTCCAAGGGATCCACGTCGGCCACTCGAGCAGGTTCTTGATGTCGCCCTGCTCGAACCAGAGCTTTCGCAGGCCGTCCTGGGAGCGGTTCCCGGTGATCGCCTTGGCCAGGAAGATCCCGTTGATCCCGCCGGCCGAGGTGCCGGTGATGATGTCGACGACGACGCGAATGTTGGCGCCGGCTGCGTGCCGGCCCAGCCGGCCCTCAGAGATCCGAGCCAGCAGGTTCCAGTAGACGTGCTCGGTGGTGTCAGCGTGGAAGGGGTTGTTCTTCCAGTCCTGCTCCAGCGCGGTCGACGCCAGGACGAGCTTGTGGATCTCCTTCGTCACGCCGTGCATGTAAATGGCGAGCGACACCCCGCCGTAGCAGACGACCGCCAGCCGCAGCTCCCGCGTCGCCCACCGCTCGGCGGGCTCAGGGCTGGTGACGGTCAGTATCGGTTCGGCCATCGTCGGCCAGTTGAACACGCTGGCGCCGGCGCCGCAACGGGTCAGCCGCCCGAACGGATCAAGCCAGGCGGGTGAGCTCCACGGTGACACCAAGCGCCTTCGCCGGCCCGCCGTGGAAGATCCCGTTGAGCGGGGCCAGATCGGCGTAGTCACGGGCTCGGCCGACGACGACGTGGCGCTCGCCGACCTCGCTGCCGTTGGTGACATCGAAGGGCAACCAGTCGCCCACCCACGCCTCCACCCACGCGTGGCTCTGCCCGGCCAGGACCTCGCCGGGCTGGGCCTCGGCGGAGGGGTGCAGGTAGCCGGACACGTACCGGGCGGGGATGCCCCGGGACCGCAGGAGGGCAAGGGCGACGTGGGCGAAGTCCTGGCACACGCCGCTGCCGATCCGCAGGGCGTCGGCCGCGGTCGTCGATACCGTCGTCGTCCCCCGCTCATAGGCCAGCAGCTCGCGCACGAGCGTGCCGACGGCATCACAGGTGGCGCGGGGTTCGAGCGCCGGGTCAAGGGCGCCGGCTGCCTCGAGGATCCCGTCGTCGAGGGGGACGTAGGTGCTGGCCGCCAGCAGCTCCGAGAAGCGGTCGCGGGTGGCGGGGCCGGCGAGGTCGGCCCAGCTAGCCGGCAACTCCGGCGGGGCCGGCGGTCCGCTGGTCTCGACGATCGAGGTGCCGGTGATGCACAGCTCGTCGTGGGGTTCGTGGATGTCGAAGGAGTGGACGAGCGTGCCCCACCAGTCCCAGTAGCGGTAGACAGACGCCGGCGGAGAAACCTCCACCTCGGACTCCAGCACGAGCTGGCGGTCATTCGAGACCGGCGTGATGCGGGCCTCGTTGTACGACGAGGTGACGGGCCTCTCGTACTGGTACCCCGTGGCATGGCGGATCCCCACCCGCCACGTCATTGGCGGCCTCCGGCCACTTCGAGGCTCCACTCCTGGGGGGCGCTCTGGCGGAAGAAGCGCCGGGCCAGGGCGTCGCCGGCTGCCGAACAGCAGGCCTGCAGGGAGCCGAGGTGACCGGGGAGGTCGGCCACCAGCTCATGCACCCGACGGAACTCGAGGCGGTGCGCGCCCGGCCCAGGATGCGCCGGGCCTCGTCGTCGAGGCCGGCGCGGCCGGCGCCGGGCTGGAGCTCGGCCAGGCACCGCTCGGCCTGGTCGAGGGCGTGGAACGCCGAGCGCGGGAAGAGACGGTCGAGGAGGAGGAACTCGGCGACGAGGTCGGGCTCGACCCGCCGGCGATAGGTCCGGAGGAAGGCCTCGTGGGCCGAGCAGCACCGAAGCGTGGTCACCAGCTCGGCCAGCTCCGACCCGTCGCCGAAGCTGGCCGATAGGAGGCGGGCGGTCATGTCGACCCGCTCCAGGCTGCGGCCAAGGACCAGGAACCGCCAGCCATCGTCGCGGCTCATCGTCGAGTCGGCCAGGCCGGCGAGGATCGCGGCCCGCTCCTTGACGTAGGAAAAGAAGCCGTGCGGCGACCCCCCGGCCACCCGGGCCACCACGCCGGGCAGGGCGTTGTAGGTGGCGTTGAGGCACTCCCACATCTCCGAGGAGATGGAGTCGCGGGCGCTGCGGGCGTTCTCCCGGGCGGCGACGAGGCTGCCGGCGATCGATGTGGTGCTGGCGCTGTCGAAGGCCAGGATGTCAAGCAGGTCGGCGCTGTCCAGCTGCTCCGCGGGCGCCTTGACGCCCATGACCGCCAGCAGGCCGCGGCAGGCGGCGTCCTCCTCGACCGCGGGGTCCTCGAGCGTGCGATGGACGTGGACATCGAGGATGCGTGCCGTGTCCTCGGCTCGCTCCACGTACCGTCCGACCCAGTACAACGACTCGGCGATCCGGCTCAGCACCCGCACCTCCCCCCCTGCTGCTGTTGCGCCTGCTGCTGTTGGGCGGCCTGGGCCACCGCCGGCCCCGGGTCGAGCGGCGAGCAGGCCGTCACCGGCGCCAGCACCCGGGGCGGCGCGGGTTGCGGGCGGGGCACAGCACGAGCCCCTCCGGGCTCGGCGAGGACCCATGTGTCCTTCGACCCACCGCCCTGGCTCGAGTTGACCACCAGGCTCCCCTCGGGCAGCGCCACCCTCGTCAGCCCGCCTGGAACCACCCACACCCGCTCGCCGTCGTTGACCGCGAACGGTCGCAGGTCGACGTGGCGGGGCAGGAGGCGGTCGCCGATTTGGGTGGGCGATGTCGACAGCTGCACGACCTCCTGGGCGATCCAGCCGCGGGGGTCGGCCATGATGACGTGGCGCATGCGCTCCAGCTCCTCGGGAGGCGCCGCCGGCCCGATGACCAACCCGTAGCCGCCCGATCCCGCGACCGGCTTGAGGACCAGCTCGGACAGGCGGCCGAGCACGGCCTCCAACTGGACCGGATCCTCGAGACGGTAGGTGTCGACGTTGGCGAGGATCGGGTCCTCGTCGAGGTAGTAGCGGATGATGTCGGGCACGTAGGTGTAGAGGAGCTTGTCGTCGGCGACGCCGTTGCCCACCGCGTTGGCAATCGTGACGTTGCCGGCCCGAGCTGCGTTGACGATGCCGGGACACCCGACGAGCGAGCCGGCCCGAAACTGCAACGGGTCGAGGTAGTCGTCGTCGACCCGCCGGTAGACGACATCGACCCGCTTCTCGCCGTCGGTGCTGCGCATATAGACGACGTTGCGCCGGCACACGAGGTCGCGCCCCTCGACCAGCTCGACGCCCATCTGGCGGGCCAGGAACGCGTGCTCGAAGTAGGCGGAGTTGTAGATGCCCGGCGTCAGCACCACGACCGTCGGGTCTCCCACGCCGGCCGGCGTCGCCGCCCGCAGCGCCTCGAGCAGCCGAGCCGGGTAACCGTCGACGGGGCGGACCCGGTGGCTGGCGAAGAGCTCGGGGAAGACCCGGGCCATCGTCCGCCGGTTCTCGATGACGTAGGAGATGCCCGACGGGGTGCGGAGGTTGTCCTCCAGGACACGGAAGCCGCCGTCGGCGCCGCGCACGAGGTCGATGCCAGCCACTTGCACGCGCACACCGTTGGGAGGCTCGATGCCAGCCGCGGTGCGGTAGAAGTGCTCGCAGCTAGTGATGAGACCGCGAGGCACGACACCGTCGTCGAGAATGCGCCCGAGGCTGTAGACATCGGCCAGGAACGCCTCCAGCGCCCGGACCCGCTGGCCCACGCCGGCCTCGATCGTGGGCCAGATGTTGGCCGAAAGGATCCGGGGCACGAGGTCGAGCGGGAAAGGCCGCTCCTCACCGGACTGGGAGAAGGTGATGCCCTGGTCGCGGAACGCGTGGTCGCGGGCCGCACAACGGGAGACGAAGTCATCGGCCGACAGTGACTGCAGCACCTCGTACAGTGCCTTGTACGGGGTGCGGGGGCGGCCCAAGGGGTCGAACATCTCGTCCCACCCGGTGCCGACCGGATAGCCGTCCATGAAGTCGCCCACCGGGCCATCGTGCACCGGGCGCGTTTCCAAAGGATTTCCGCTATCCATCGTTCGCGTCAACTCCGAGGGTGCCGGCGGAGCGGGCAGGTTCAAACGGTTTGGACCCAATCGTGCGTGCGTGGGGATAGTCGTGCGTGGGCGATGAGATCAGTAGAGTACGCGCTATTCCCAAGCCCGGCTGGGCCTCTCCCGGTCCCAGTGCACTCGGATCGTGGGACAAGGGAGGTTCCAACGTGAGACAAACTGGGAACAGCGGGCGGCTCGTTGCAGCAGCCCTCTGCATGAGCCTCCTGGCCGCGGCTTGCGCCGGATCGGGCTCTGACCGTGACAACAACGGCGCCCAGACCGACCCCACCAAGGCCGGCGGGGTTTTTCGCGTCCCGATCGGTGAGCCGTCGGCCATCGACCCCTACAACACTCGGGAGTCCGAGGGCACGAACGTCAACAAGCGGCTGTTCGTCGGCCTCGTCACCTACGACGGCAACGCCGAGCTGAAGATGCGGCCGGGTGTCGCCGAGAAGTGGACGTTCAACGCCGACTGCACCCAGTGGACCTTCAACCTTCGCAAGGGCAGCAAGTTCACCAATGGCGAGGAGGTGACCGCCAAGTCGTTCGTCGACGGTTGGACCCGCGCCGTCGTCGGCACCGCCGCCTCCCAGGTCGCCTACCACCTCTCCGACGTAGCCGGCTACAAGGAACTGCACGCCACGCCGCCGGCGACAACGAGCTTCTCCGGGCTGTCCTCGCCCGACCCGTACACCTTCGTCGTGAAGCTCGCGATGTCGGACTGCGAGTTCGACAAGAAGACCCTGACGCCCGTCACCAGCCCCGTCCCGTCGACGGCTGGCGACGCCAAGAACCAGGCGTTCAATGAGAACCCCGTCGGGAACGGCCCATTCATGCTGAAGCCCGGCACCAAGTGGGAGCACAACCAGAAGATCTCCCTGGTCCGCAACGATGCCTACTTCGGCGAGAAGGCCCAGCTCGACGGCATCGACTACATCATCTTCCCGCCGGTGGGCCGGCTCGATGCCGAGTACCGCGCGTTCACCGCCGGTGAGGCCGATTTCGCTCGCATCCCGCCAACGCTGTTCGCCCAGGCCAGGAGCATCTACGAGCCGCAGGGCAACTTCGCCAAGTACGAGCAGTTCGGGATCAACTACATCATGCCCAACGCCGGCAAGGGCCCCATGGCCAACGCGGACGCCCGCAAGGCCGTCTCGATGGCCATCGACCGGGACGCCATCAACAACGGCGTGTACCAAGGTTCGTTGACATCGGCGACGGCGTTGCTTTCCCCGCCGTTCGGAGACTACTACCAGGCGGGCGTCTGCGACGTCTGCAAGTTCGACCCCGTGAAGGCCAAGGAGCTGGCCAGTAAGGGCGGTCTGACGCCCGGCACCCGCCTGAAGCTGGCGTACAACAACGACGGCGGCCACGAGCCGCTTGTGCAGGCATGGAAGGACCAGCTGGAGAAGTACTTGGGTGTCGTGGTCGATCTCGACGGCCGGCCCTTCGCCGAGCACCTCCAACAGCGCGACCAGGGCGACTTCGACATCGCCCGGGCTGCCTGGGCTGCCGACTACCCGACCCCTGACAACATCCTCTTCCCCCTGCTGGGCACGGGCGTCGAGGACAACGACGGCAGGTACTCCAATACGGCATTCGACACCTTGATCACCAAGGCACGGTCGCCGGTCAGCGGGGCTGAACGCAAGAAGGCGATCCAGGACGCGGAGAAGATCGCCATCGGGACAGACCTCGGCGTGATCCCCACCTATTACCGGACCCAGTACCGGGTCTTCGACTCCAAGAAGTGGACCGGCGTCAACCTGGACTTCTTCTCCAACCCCACCCTGGACACCATCGGCCCGAAGTAGCGCACGGTGGGCAGGTACGTCGTCCAGCGTCTCTTGCAGATGTTGGTGGTGCTCGCTGGCGCCAGCATCATCCTGTTCGTTGGCCTGTTCGTGGTGCCCGGCGACCCCATAGCCACGATCCAGGGCGAGGGCCACCAGCTCGACGCCGCCAGCCACGCGGCGATCGCCGCCCGGTACCACCTCGACCAACCGCTCCCCCAGCAGTACGTGGGCTACGTCGGGCGCCTGCTGAAGGGTGACCTCGGCGAGTCGTACAGCTACCGGCGCCCGGTGACGACGATCCTGCGCGAGAAGCTGGGTAACACCGCCAAGCTGGCGCTGGCCGCCATCATCATCCAGGTCGTCCTCGGCGTCGCCGCCGGGGTCATCGCCGCGGTGTTCCGCTACTCCTTCCTCGACGTACTCGTCACGCTGTCGACCACGATCGCCATCGGGGTGCCCACGTTCGTCATCGGTTTCGCGCTCCAGAACGTCTTTGCAATCAACCTCCGATGGCTCCCGTTGCAAGGCCAACAGGCCGGCGCCAAGTCCATCATCCTGCCGGCCATCACGCTGGCCGCGGTCAACACTGCGCTGGTCTCCCGTCTCATGCGGGGCGCCATGTCCGAGGTGCTACGCGCCGACTACATCCGCACTGCCTATGCCAAGGGCCTTTCGAAACGTGTGGTGATCCTGAAGCACGCACTGCGCAATTCCATCATCCCGGTCCTCACCTACCTGGGCATCGCGTTCGGGAGCCTGCTCGGCGGCGCGATCATCACCGAGACGGTGTTCAACTGGAACGGGATCGGGCTGGCCCTGGTCATCGCCATCCAGCAGCAGGACAACCCGGTCGTGCTGGGCGTAGTGACCTACGGCGTGGCCGTGTTCGTGAGCGTCAACCTGATCATCGACGTGTCCTACGCCTTCCTCGACCCCCGCATCAGGCTGGACTGACATGACCGGCCCGCAGACTCAGTTCGCCGACATCCGCCGGCGGTTCCTCCGGCACAAGCTGGCCGTCGTCGGTCTGGTCATGGTGGGCATCGTCCTCCTCGTGGCCATTGCCGCCCCCCTCATTGCCACCCACCCGCCCAAGGAGGTGAACCTCGCCAACACTCTGCGAGGTCCCTCTGCGGCCCACTGGTTCGGCACGGACGAGCTCGGCCGCGACGAGTTCAGCCGGGTGGTCTATGGCAGCCGGATCGCCATCACCGTGGGGCTGGCGTCGATCATCCTCGCGCTGGTGATCGGCGTGTTCCTGGGGGCCGTGTCGGGGTACCTCGGGCGAGGCTGGGACGCGGTGATCATGCGCACCGCCGATGTCTTCTTCGCCTTCCCCGTGATCATCGGTGCCATCCTCGTCATCCTCGTCGTCGGGCGGGGTGTCACGCCGGTGATCGTCGCCCTCGGCGTTTTCAGCTGGGCCACGATCGCCCGCTTACTACGCAGCTCGATCCTGTCGGTGCGCGAAAGCGAGTACGTGGAGGCGGCCCGGTCGTTGGGCGCCGGCACGTGGCGCATCGTCACCCGACACGTCCTACCCAACAGCATGGCGCCCGTCCTCGTATACGCCATGGTCAGCGTGGCCACCGCCATCGTGGCCGAAGCGGCGC
>JANMRJ010001186.1:0-15947 GCA_031370985.1 Acidimicrobiales bacterium | reverse complement strand
CAGCTGGAGCTGCCCGATCCGCTCGGCCGAGTAACCCCGCAGCGCGGTGTAGGCCCGCAGGAAGGCCTCGGCAGAAGCATCCGCCGCGTCCTCCCGCCGGCCCGACATCCGCAGCGCGGTGGTGAACACCGCCTGCTCGTAGGCGGCCACCACGTCGGGGAACGCCTCCTCCAGGTCCCGGCTCAGGCGCAGGGGCAGGTCGTCGGTCACACTCTACAGAACACCCCATCTCCCATCTGGTTGCACGCGGCCGACGCGCTCATGTCCCTGGGGGTCGGCGCCGATACGTGGGAGGTGACTCGAGTCGGCGTGTGGCTGCGCGCAGTCGGTCTGGCCGCGCTCGCCCTGGCCGTGCTTGCCTTTGCTTGGGGCCTTCGTGGGAGCGAGTCGGCGTACTGCTCCGATTTCCGTCGCATCGATGGGGCGCTCCAACCACTCCGAGAGGCCAAGGCGCAGGGCGACTTCGAGAGCGTCCCCAGCCTCGTCAATGCCGTGGCGGACACCTACGAGGGGATCGAGCCGCCGGCGGCGCTGCGGGAGGACTGGGCGACTGCGGTGGAGTTCTTCCGGGTGCAGGCCGCCAGCGCCCGCGCCATCCTGCGTCGCGAGACCTCGACGACGCCCTCGGCGGTTGCCGACGCCCGGTACGGCCGCGCGTTCACGCACATCACCGACTACACCATCGCCCGCTGCGGAGGGACCCGCGGGCAGCTTGTCCCCTGAGGGCTCAGGCGCCGGCGAGGCGCTCGGCCGCCAGCCGTAAGCGGTCCATCGGCTGGACCATGGCGACCCGCACGAAACCGGCGCCGCCGGGGCCGTAGAGGTCGCCGGGCGACACCAGCACTCCGCCCCGCTCGGCCAGGTGAATGGTGAAGGCCCAGGCGTCGCCTCCCGGCGCCTCCGCCCACAGGTAGAACGAACCGCCGGGCAGGTCAACCTTGGCGCCCTCGCTGCGCAGGATGTCGGCGAAGTACCAGAGCCGCTCCAGGTAACGCTCGCGCTGCTCGTCGACGTGGGCGTCGTCCTCGAGTGCGATCGCAGCCGCGGCCTGCACAGGACCCGGCACCATGAAGCCGGCGTGCTTGCGCACCTCGGCCAGGTACCCGACGAGGTCGGCGTCGCCGGCGAAGAAGCCCACCCGCAGGCCGGCGAGGTTCGAGCGCTTCGACAGCGAGTGCACGGCCAGCACGCCGTCGAGGCCGTGCTCGAGGATGGTGTGGGGCAGGCCGTCCCAGGTGAACTCGGCGTAGCACTCGTCGCTGAGGACGGGCACACCGTGGGCCCGGCCCCACTCGGCGGCGGCGCCCAGGTCGGACAGCGCCCCCGTCGGGTTGGCCGGCGAGTTGACCCAGAGGCACAGCGCCCGAGCCCCGTCGGCCTCGTCGATGCCGGCCAGGTCGTCAAAGGGCACCGCCCGGCAGCTGGCCAGGATCGCCCCCATCTCATAGCTCGGGTAGGCGACCGACGGGTAGAGGACGGTGTCGCGGGCGGGCGTCCGAAGCCGCAGCCAGCCGATCACGTTGGCCACGAACTCCTTGGTGCCGATGCAGGCGGCCACGCCGGCGACGGGCACGTCGACCCCGAACCGCCGGGCCATCCACCCGACCGCCGCCTCCCGGAGGCGCTCGGAGCCGATCGACGGCGGGTAGCCCCGCTCGGCGTCCGACGACGAGAGGGCGGCCACCACCGCCGGCGGCGGCGGGTCGAACGGCGTGCCGATCGACAGGTCGACGATGCCGCCCTCGTGGGCCGAGGCCGCGGCCTTCGCCCCCTCCAGGCGGTCGTACGGGTAGGGCGGCGGGACAAAGCCAGGGCCGCTCATGCCACGAACTCGCGGAACCGGCCCAGGTCCTCGGGCCGGATGCGGGCCCACAGGCGGGTGGCCTCGGGGTCGTGCGACTCCGACACCACTTCGGCCTGGCGGTGGATGGCGGCCACCACATCGCCCCGGTCATACGGCACGATCAGCTCAACCACGTGGGTCGCCTCCCGCAGACGGTCGCCGACGGCGGCCAGGAGCCGGTCGATACCCTCGCCGGTCACCGCCGAGAGCAACACGGAGCCAGGATGGTTGCGCACCAGTCGCTTGGCGTTGTCGGGGTCGGCCAGGTCGGCCTTGTTGAAGACGATCAGCTCGGGGACATCGTCAGCACCGATCTCCCGCAGCACCGAGCGGACGGCGTCCATCTGGGCCCGGGGATCGGCGACCGAAGCGTCGACCACGTGGACCAGCAGCTCGGCCTCGGCCACCTCGTCGAGCGTGGAGCGGAAGGCCTGCACCAGCTGGTGGGGCAGCTTGCGCACGAACCCGACCGTGTCGGTGAGCAGCACCCGCTCACCGCCGGGTAGGTCGAGGCGGCGGGTGGTCGGGTCCACGGTGGCGAACAGGCGGTCCTCGACCAGCACGCCGGCGTCGGTGAGGCGGTTCAGCAGGGTCGACTTGCCGGCGTTGGTGTAGCCGACGATGGTCACCGTCGACAGGCGGGAGCGGGCGCGCGCCTTGCGCTGGGTGCGGCGGTTCTTGGTCAGCTCCTTGAGGTCCGCCTGGAGCTTGGTCACCCGTCGGACGAGGCGACGGCGGTCGACCTCGAGCTGGGTCTCGCCCGGCCCCCGGGTGCCGATGCGCCCGGCCTGCTGGCTGAGCCCGATGCCCTTGCCCCGCAGGCGCGGAAGGCGGTAGCGCAGCTGGGCCAGCTCGACCTGGGCCTTGCCCTCCTGGGTGTGGGCGTGCTGGGCGAAGATGTCGAGGATCAGCGCGGTGCGGTCGATGGCGGTGCGGCCGAGGATCTTCTCCAGGTTGCGGCTCTGGGCCGGCGACAGCTCGTCGTCAAAGATGACAGTGTCGGCGTCGACCATGTTCGAGAGGTCGCGCAGCTCCTCGGCCTTGCCCTTGCCGACAAAGGTGGCAGCATCGGGCTCGTGGCGGCGCTGCAGGACGCGCTCAGCCTCATCGGCGCCGGCGGTATCGGCCAGGGCGGCCAGTTCCTCCAACGATGCTTCGGCGGCCTCGACGCTGACCGGGGGGATGGCCACGCCGACGAGGATCACCGTCTCCCGGCGGTGGCGTTCGATTAGAGCCATGCTGGCCCGCTCTCGGCCGCTAGAGCCATGGGACCTCGACAGTGGCGACGTGGTCGGCGGGGCCACTCAGGATGATCGTGTCGCCCTCCAGGCGGACGGTGGCGTTGCCGCCGGGCTGCTTGACGGTGACGTGGGGGCCGACCTTTCCCCACACGAAGGCGGCGGCGGCGGCCGCGCAGGCGCCGGTGCCGCAAGCCAGCGTCTCGCCCACGCCCCGCTCCCAGACCCGCATGCTGAGGTGGTCCGTGCCCGGGCCGATCACGACGAACTCCACGTTGCGACCCGTCCACTCGGCCGCCTGCTTGGCGATGCGCACCTTGGCCAGGTCCTCGACCTCCACCACGGTGTGCGGGTTGCCCATGTCGACGAACGCCAGCCCGACATCCTTCGGGTCGATCTTGGCCATCCCCATGTCGACGCTGGCCCACCCGTCGTCGTCGACGGTGACCTTCTTGGGGCCGGCGTCGGTCTGCACGACCATCTCCGGCCCCGACAGGCCGGCGTCGACCATGGCCATGGCCAGGCAGCGGATGCCGTTGCCGCTCATCTCGGCTCGGCTGCCGTCGGCGTTGTACAGCTCCATGGTCGGCCCGGGCGTCACACGAATGACCCCGTCGGCGCCGACACCCCGGTGGCGGTCGCACAGGGCGCGCACCGCAGACGTGTCGATCTCGCAGCGGTCCCCGAGGTCGAGGAGCACGAGGAAATCGTTGCCGAGGCCGTGGTACTTCTCCAGCCTCATCATGGGTGGCAGTGCGTCATGGGGACGACCAGTCTTCCAGGAGTGCCGGCAGCAGATCGACCGGATTGTCTGCGGCGCCCAACCAGGTGATCCGGGGGTCTCGCCGGAACCACGATCGCTGCCGGCGGGCGAACTGCCGGGTGCGGCCGATCGCGGCTTCCACCGCCTCGGCCAGGGTGCAGGCGCCGGCCAGGTGATCGAGCAGATCGCGGTAGCCCAGCGCCTGGCGGGCCGTGCGTGACATGGCGGCAGCGAGCCCGCGCACCTCGTCGAGGAACCCGGCGGCGAGCTGGGCCCGGTAGCGCATCTCGATCCGATCGGCCAGCACCGGGCGGGGCAACCACACGCCGGCCTGGCGGAACCGCGTCGGCGGCCAGGCGTCCACGCCCGGGCCGAACGACGAGAACGGCCGCCCGCTGCCCAGCGTGACCTCCAGCGCCCTCACCAGCCGGCGGGTATTGCCCGGCTCGATCCGCGACGCGGCCAGAGGGTCGACATCGACCAGCCGGCGGTGCAGCTCGGCCGGCGGCCGGGGCTCCAGCTCGGCCCGCAACGCCGGCCACTCCCCCGGCAACGCCAGCCCGTCGACCACCGCCTTCACGTACAGCCCCGTCCCACCCACCACCAGTGCCCGCCGGCCCCTGCTCTCGATGCCGGCGATGACCTCGCGGACATCGGCTTGGAAGCGGGCGACGGAATAGTCCTCCGACGGGTCGACGACATCGAGCAGGTGATGGGGCACTCCGGCCTGCTCGGCCGGCGTGGCCTTGGCCGTACCGATATCCATGCCCCGGTACACCTGCATGGAGTCAGCCGAGACCAGCTCCACGTCGCCCAGCCGGCGGGCCACCTCCAGCGCCAGCGCCGACTTGCCCGACGCAGTCGGCCCGACGAGCACCAAGTGGCGCCGCGTCTCAGGGCGCTGGGTCAGAGGGCCGCCACGGGGATGCGGGTCTTGTGACGAGGGCGGGCGGTGATCGCCACCAGCTCGCCCCGCAGGAAGTGGGCGGCCGAACCGGTGATGCGGACATCGGCGAACGTGCCGGCGGGCGGCACCGGCCCGTCGACCGGGAAGTGGGTCAGCTTGTTCTGCCGGGTGCGGCCGGTGGCGATGGCCGGGTCCTTTTTCGACGGTCCCTCGATCAGCACCTCCTCGACCCGGCCGATCCGGGCCTGGTGGCGGGCAAGCGCCGAGCGCTCGACCACAACCTTCAGCCGCTCGAACCGCTCGGCGATGACCTCGGGATCGACGAAGCGATCGGCCAAATCGCCGGCCTCGGTGCCAGGGCGAGGCGAGAAGATGAAGGTGTAGACGCTGTCGTAGGCGGCCTCGGCCGCCACCTCGAGGGTGCGCTCGAAGTCGTCCTCGGTCTCGCCGGGGAAGCCGACGATGATGTCGGTGCTCACGGCCAGGTCGGGCATGGCGCGGCGGGCATCGGCTAGCCGTTCGAGGTACCGGGCCGCGGTGTAGCCCCGGTGCATGACGGCGAGGATGCGGTCGCTGCCCGACTGCATGGGCAGGTGGAGGTGCTCACATGCCGCCGGCGACTCGGCCATGGCTGCGATCGTCTCGGGCCGCAGGTCCTTCGGGTGGGGGCTGGTGAAGCGGACGCGGCGGATGCCGTCAACGTCGCCCACCGCTCGCAGCAGCTCGGCGAACAGCGGCCGCCGGCGGGTCAAGTCGCGGCCGTAGGAGTTCACGTTCTGGCCGAGCAGGGTCAGCTCGACGGTGCCGGTGGCGGCCAGGCCGCGCACCTCGTCGACGATCTCCTCGAACGGCCGGCTGATCTCCTTGCCCCGCACCGACGGCACGATGCAGAAGGCACAGGAGTTGTCGCAGCCGACCTGGATGGTGACCCAGGCGGTGTAGGGGAGCTCGCGGCGGACAGGGAGCGCCGAGGGGAAAGCCTCTTCCTCGTCCAGGATCTCGGTGACGTTCGCTCCGGTGGCCGCGGCCAGGTGCAGCAGCTCGGCGGCCCGGCCCACGTTGTGGGTGCCGAACACCGCGTCGACCTGGGGCGCCTTGGTCTGGATGAGGTCCCGGTCCTTCTGGGCCAGGCACCCACCGACGGCGATCTGCATGCCGGGCCGGCGCTCCTTCAGCGACTTGAGGTGCCCCAGCGTGCCGTACAGCTTGTTGTCGGCGTTCTCCCGGATGCAGCAGGTGTTGAGCAGGACGACATCGGCGTCCTCCACGTCGTCGGTGGCCACCATGCCGTCGGCCTCGAGCACGCCGGCCAGGCGCTCGGAGTCGTGGACGTTCATTTGGCAGCCGAACGTCCGGATGACGTACTTGCGGGTCACGGCGTCAACCGTACCGGGGCGCCAAGTACCACGGCAGCGGCTACGGGTTCCCGTGCCCGCCGGCGGGCCGGGCCGGGCCGCTATCGCGCCGTTACGTTCGGGACCGTTCCTCAGGGTCGACCCGAGCCGAGGCAGATCAGAGGCTGGCGAGGTACTTGATGGCGGTGATGCTGGGCAGGTAGCAGTAGGCGCCGCCACGGGTGGTGACGTAGCGCGAGAAACCAGTCAGCGCCTGGTTCGTCCACGGCGTGGTCCCGGATGGCGGGGAGGACAGGGTGAAGGACGAGTCACCCGGGTCGTTCACGCCCAACACGACATCCTGGCCACTGATGTTCTTGACCGCGTTGGCGCGGCCGGACGGGGCGGGGCCAGTTGCCGACATGACGAAGTCGGAGCAGTTCACCCACTGGCTCATCAGAAACTCGAACTGGTTCCCCAGGTCGGCGTTGATGAAGTACCCGATCAGGCCGCGCTCCACCTGCACAGGTTCGGCCGGGTCGTACGGCGGGCCGTAGGGCATGGCCCGGCGGATGATGCGATGGGAGTGCTGACCACCGTTGGTCACCTTCTCGCTCCTGGGGTTCGCCCGGCGCATGTGCGAGCCGATCGGGCAGCGGTAGCCGAGCGTGTCGTCGAGGGCCGGGTCGGCGTTCAGGTAGTCGTAGTCATTGATCTGCTCGGGGGCGAGGGCCGGATCCGGAGTCGGGGTGTCAGGCGACAGGACGAGCGGCACGCCGGTGCGCCACCGGCCGCACACCTTCGCAGCCAGGGTTTCGACATCGATACCCGCCCTGGTGGAGTAGTCGGCGAGGAAGCTCTCGAACCCGGCCACGTCCTGCTCGAGCACCCGGAAGGCGGCAAAGCTGCTGTTGGTCGACAGCTCGACCTGCCCGACGGTGTAGGTGGCGCCGTACTGGTTCAGGTACCCCAGGAGAAACTCTCCAGTGGGGGCGATGGGCTGGTGGTCCGGCCGGGGGCGCTTGGTCGGCGGCGCCCCCTCGACGGTCGGTTGGGAGA
This sequence comes from Acidimicrobiales bacterium, assembly GCA_031370985.1. GTDB lineage: Bacteria > Actinomycetota > Acidimicrobiia > Acidimicrobiales > AC-14 > CADCTB01. Next base: position 8,803 of record JANMRJ010001186.1, on the reverse strand, counting down.
TGTTGTCGGTGTACCCGAAATGGACCTTGTTGTCGGCCAAGGCGGTCGCGTCATGCGCCCCCAGCTCCTCCAGCGCGCCGGCGAACGCAGCCCGGAGCACGGCACTGGTCTCGTCGATCTCCGCGTGGCCTTTCGCCCAGATGCTGACCAAGAGGTGGACGGCACTCCCGTCGCCGAAGCCGTGGGCCCAGGTCGACGGGTCGCTGGCGCCCACGTCGCCAACCAGGTTGGCCGTCACCGAGTCGGTGGCCCCCCGGAGAAAGGCGGCCGGGAAGGTAGCCAGCGCCGGCGCCGGCACACCGAGCTCGGTCAACCCGGCGGCTGTGAGCCCCACGTTCAGGAAGCAGCTCGGCTTGTCCGTCCACCGGGCCGCGGTCGTAACCTGCGGCAGCAGTGAGCCGTCGCCGGCGACGAGTGCGCCCAGGAAGCCTCGCGCTCCGGCCGGGTCGACGACCCGCAGGACGAGGTGACGGGCGACATCGGCCCGGTAGCCCCGCAGGATAGTGCCCTGGACGTCGGCGTAGTCGATGACGGGCATCCCCGCCTCAGGAACAGTCGGCCAGAATGGTCTGGACGTTGTAGGGATACGCGGCGTACTGCGACAGGGCTGCGTTGGGCTGCTGCTGGGACAGGTCGTTGGCCGAGATCCAGGCTGTGAACGCGACCACGTTGTCCTTCACCGGTGTGATGCCGGCGCCGTCGGGCGTCAGGTTCAGCAGGGCATTGAACACGTCACCGAGCTGCGCCACGAAGTCCTGGATGTAGATGTCAAAGTCTCCGTCGTAGGTGGTGATGACGGCGAGGGAGAACGGGCCTTTCGAGCCCGGGGTCGGCGCCAGGTTCGGGCTGGCCAGGTCGAAGAGCACGAAGCGGGCGTAGTGGACAGTGCCGACAATGGACAGGGCGCTGTCGATCGCAGTCTGATGGCTGGCCAGCAGCGCACCGACCTGGGTCTCGGCGCCCGGCTTCAACGGCATCACCAGCGTGAGGGGGTTCGGTGCGGTCATGGGTTCTTCCTTCTGTCGGGGAGCGGACGGGGATCGGGATCGTCAGGCAACCGGTGAGGCCGGCGCGGCATAGGAGGCCAGGTACGCCTTGGTCGCGCTCGCACCATCGGCCAGCAACGCTTCCTTCTGGGCGGTCGTGATGGCGAAGTCGGTGGCCAGCAGGCCGAGGTCGTCGATGACGACCGTCCTGCGCAGATCATCGACGCTGCGGCGGTAGTAGTCGTCCTGCACCGATAGCACCGACTCGTACAGGTGCTTGGCGAAAGCCAGAAGGTCGTCGACCTTGGCCGCCGGCGCTGGCGGGCCCGGGTTGGCGAGGCGGAACCCGAGCGTGGACCAGTCGGGCTCGACGTCGTCGAACATCTCGATCGGGTAGTTCCAGACCGCCCCGCCGTCGACGAAGACGCGGTCGCCGGCGCGGACGGCGGCGAAGAAGAACGGGATCGACATCGACATGCGCACCGCCTCGGCTACCGCCACGTCTGGGGTGGTCGTCGCCGAGAACACCTGGGCGGTGCGGGTGGAGACATCGGTGGCCACCACCCGCAGGTCGACGCCGGTGGCGGCCAGCGCTTGGGCGAACGTCGCTCCCGGGGAGCCGAGCTTGGCCTCCACCCGGTCGCGGAGCCAGTCGAGGAAAACCTTGCCTCGGTACCAGCCGAACTTCTCGATGAGGCGAACGGGTCCTTCCAGGTGGCCGTCCTCGAAGGAGGTGAGGTCCAGCGCCAGCATGATCGATGTCAGCTCGGCCGCCGTGTAGCCCAGCGACACCAGGGCGGCGGTAATGGCACCCGCCGACGTGCCGGCCACGCGTGTGACCTGGGCCCGGATGCCGGCCTCCTCCAGTACCCCCAGGGCGCCGGCGTAGGCGATGCCCTTCACCCCTCCGCCCTGGAACACGAGGTTGGTGAACGGGTACGGCTCAGCCATGGTCAGACCGATGGCAGCAAGGAGATGACCCGGCGGACGCCGTCGTCGCCGCCAAGGCTCGGGAACGCGCCGACGAGCGCGTCGCACGCCCGCAGGAGCTGGTCCTGCTTCGACGAGCCGGCACCGAAGGCGAAGTACCGGAACGGCGGTGCGGCATGTCCACCGGGGACCTGCTGGCGCACAAGAAGGTCGGCGATCGGGAAGAGCACGCCCTGCATGGCCGACAGGTAGGACCGTTCGAGCCGCCACCGCTGGCTGGTAGCACTGACCGCCGAGGTCGCGTAGAGCTCGTCGAGCATGACCAGCAGGTAGCAGTACGTGGCGTCGAAGAGGCGGGCCAGATCGGCGACTGGCTCAGGGAAGTCGTCCGCCGAGGGGTTGTCGGGCACGGGCCACACGTCGCCGATGGCGTCGACCCCCCTGGCGATGGCCCGGAACTTGGCGTAGTGCGACAGCTCGCTCTCGCCGGCGGTGGGGCTCTCCGGTGCGAGGGGCACGTCGGGGTCGCCCGGCCTGGCGCCCTCGCCCTGGGCGACGATCGTGTCGATCGCCCCGAGGGCCGACACCAGGTCCTTCACGACGACAGGCTTCCCGCCGCCGTCCTGGTTGTAGTAGCCGGCCGCGAATTGGAACTCGACGCCGGGATCTGCGAACAGGTCGGCGCCGGCCAGGGTCTCGAACCCGAGCCGGATGGCGGCATAGAACTGCCCCAGGGTGCGGTACTGGTCGGGCTGCGGTGGCGCCTCGGCCTCGGCCGGCAGCTCCAGCGGCATGAACACGTTCTCCATGAGTGACACCGATGCCGCCCCCAGCGTGAGCTCCAGCGGGGGGATGCGGTGGAGCATCGGCGTGGGGAAGGACGGCAGGAACGCGGGGTCGTAGAAGGCGATCTCCTTGCCCCCGCCGACCGCCACCAGCATGTTGCGAGCGAGAGAGAGGTGGAGCATCTCCTCGATGACCACGCTCCGGATGGCCCGGAACGCCGACATCCCCGGTGACCACTGCGAGTAGCCCTGGGTCTTGATCGAGTATGCCGCGTACAGGTAGAGCGGGATGGTCGACATCTCGACCTGCGCGGCCTGGTAGAGGTGGGAGCGGAGCTGGTCCACGGTCGTAATCGGCTGCGTGCTGAGGGGTCGGGGCGTCTGCAACGGCGTGCTCCTATCCGCGAACGGTTGGTGGGGGGTCGGCACGGAAGAAACCCTGGGCGGCGAACATCCGGAGCCAGGTGAGCGTGCCCGCTGGTACCGGGTCGTCAAGGCGAAACTCACCGTCAAGCACCGACGCCAGCAATGCGTGCTGGCCGGGCGTGAGGTCGGTCAGGGTGACCACCCAGTCGTGGCGACAGACGGCGAGGACGCCCGCCGCCGGCCCGGGGAGCGACGGGCCCTCACCCCGGCGGACGGCGCGGAGATAGGGCCCGACCGGGTAGCGGGTGGCGAGCAGCCGCAGGCTCGGGACCGAAGCGAGGCGGACGCCGGCGGCAACGTCCTCGGGGGCCAGCAAGGTTTCGCCTTCGGAACCGGGACCGTCGAAGGTGTCGTTGAACACCCGCTCGAGACGGGCCAGGTCGACCAGGAAGTCGGGCCACGACTCGCGCTCGGTGGCCTCGCAGGCGGCATCGGGCCGGGTGGCCTCCGAGTGGGCGACCCATCCCTCGTCGAGCGACGCCAGCGTTCGCCCGGTGGAGGGGTGCGATGTCAGGTAGTCGAGGGCGAAGCCGTCGAAGAGGCCGTCACCCAGGGCGTACCGCAACGCGGGGTGCATGGCCCGTAGGCATTCGAGCAGCCGGCCTCGGTAACCCCGCTGATGGATGGCCAGGCGGTCGGCGGCCGACAGGCGGGCCGACGGAGCGAGCAGCGCCCCGGCTGGAACGAGCCCACCGGGCACATCGGCGCCGACGATCGCGCCCTGAAGCCAGGCCTGGCCGGCGGCGAGTTCCAGGGCGTCAGGCATCGACGAGCGCCGACACGTCGATCGGGTTGGACGTCGGCTCGCCGGCGTCGGGCCGGGTTGCGTCGGGCCGTGCGGGGTACTGACCGAACGTCTCGGCCCGGCGCAGTTCGGTGACCAGCTCGGGGAAGGTCGGCAGGCGGGCGTCCCACTCGAGCACCGTGGCCACCGGCCCGATGCGTTCGACTGCCCGGCGGTAGAGATCCCAAACCGCCGGCGCCACCGGCCCGTCGTGGGTGTCGAGGAGGTGGGTGCCGAGGTCGGTGTGGCCGGCGACGTGGACCTCGACGACGTGTTCGGGCGGCACGGCATCGATCAGGACGGTCGGGTCGAGGTCGTCGTTCATCGCCGATACGTAGGCGTTGTTCACGTCGAGCAACAGCCCGCACCCGCTGTCGGTGGCCATCCGGGCCATGAACTCACCCTCGTCCATGGTGGAGGCGTTGAAACGGACGTACCGGCTGGGGTTCTCCAGCACGACCTGGCGCCCGAGCAGGTCCTGGGCCCGGCGAACCCGGGCGGTCACGTGGGCCAGCACCTCCTCGGTGAAGGGCACGGGCAGCAGGTCATGGGTGTTGACGCCCAGCACACCGGTCCAGCACAGGTGGTCGGACACCCATCGGGCGCCCACGCCGTCCGCCAAGCACTTGAGCAGGCCCAGATACTCGAGGTCGAGGTCGTCGGTGCTACCGATCGACATCGACACCCCATGGAGTACCACGGGGTAGTGCTCGGCCACTTGGTCGAGCAGGTACCGAGGTCGGCCGCCCGAGGCCAGGAAGTTCTCGGAGATCACCTCGAAAAAGTCGACCGCCGGCCGCTGATCGACGACCTCACGCAGGTGGCAGTGGCGCAGGCCGACTCCCAGGCCGAGGGACGGCCGGGCCTCCGTCACTGGGTCGGTTCGGAGGTGGCGGCACCGACGGACTTGGCCGCGTGCTTGGCCGCGTGCTTGGCGGCGGCATAGCTCGGGACCTGGTCGTCGGGGATGCCCTCGCCTGGCGACGGACCGAAGGGCACGCCGGCGTCGTACATGCGGTCCTCGAAGAGGCGGCGGGCCAGCTTCCACAGGCTGTGGCCCTTGTTCGACCCGGCCGAGTTCACGCGGCTCACGTTGATCGGCGTGGCACAGCTCCCGTTCCATTTGCACGACTGCTCGCCGGGTTTGCCCTGCTCGTAGTCCGAGCCGAGGAACCCGCACCCCCCCTGGCCGCGGCAGTCGTTATTGCCATGGCACTCGTGGTATGCGGTGGCGCAGTCGCCCATGCCCGCCATGGCCCCGCTGCCGTTGACACCATGGCCTTGACAGGCGTTCAGGCCCATACACACATGCAGCTCCAGGATCGGAGCAGCCACATCGCCGTGTTCCGTAAGGTCTGCCATCTCTCCGCCCTTTCAGCGTGGCCGACCCAGCCGGTACTGAACGTAGCGCCGTCGGGACGCCCCGTCAACGGGCGTCTTCGGTCACAGTGGCCCGAGCGCGCCGAGAATGCTGCTCTACAGCATAGGGAGCTCGGCGAGGGGAGCACAAAGACGAGCGGCGGCAGTTGTCCTGGCAGTGCAGGCGTGCATGTGGGCCGGCGCCGGCGGTTGGGTAGCGATCGGCCGACCCGGCCCATTCATCCCAAACTGATACCGTTTCGGTATGAGCAAGCAGCTCACGGTTCGACTTCCGGATGACCTCGTGGCGTTCATCGACGAGCGCGTCGAGCACGGGACCGCGAAGAGCAGGGCGGCCGTCGTCGCCACGGCCGTGGAGAGGGAACGCCGCCGGTACGTCGCCGAGAGAGACGCCGAGATCCTGGCGCGATCGACGAGCGGGGACGACCTCGACGACTTGGCGGCCTTCTCGGCACAGACCTCTCTCGACGACCTTGGCTGATGCGCCCGATCCACATCGCCCAGTTGGACAAGGCTCGGCCCGTCCTCGTCTTGACTCGCGAGGTGGTACGACCGCACCTCACTCGGGTAACCGTGGCGCCGATCACGACCACGAGTCGGGGCCTGTCGACCGAGGTACCGGTCGGGGCGGTCAACGGGCTCGACCATGACAGCGTTGTCAGCTGCGACAACGTGCTGACCGTGCCGGTATCGGCGTTGGGTCGCCAGCTCGGGTACTTGTTCCCTGCACAGGAGATCGCGCTCGCCGAAGCGATCCATGCTGCCTTCGACCTGGCCTGACGCAACCCGGGCGCTCCTGAGAGACGCTCCCGACACCGCCCGAGCGTGCGTACCAGGGGTTCCTGTCGATCACTCGGCCAGGCGCCGGCGCAGCTCGACGTAGACCTCCGTCCCGACCATCGCCTCCAGCTCCTCGGCCAGCGACTCGACGACCGGGGCCGTGCCCACGTAGGCCCGCTCGCCCTCGGTGCAGCACCACGCCATCGTCTCGCCCTCGACGCCCCAGTCGCGCCGCTCCCAGCCCCGCACGGAGGCCACCTCGGTGTCGCCGGCACCCGGCTCCCAATCCACCTTGAGCGGCAGTTGCCAGCACACCGACGGCTTCCAGTCGACGGGCGACTCGCCGGCGTGGAGGGCCTCCAGGTGCAGAGCGCAGCCGGAGCCGCCGGCGAAGCCTGGCCGGTTGAGGAAGATGCAGGCGCCCGCGACCACGCGGGTGGCGGTGCGGGTGTCGTCGGAGAACACGCCGGCGTCGGCCGCCTCGGCGTGGTGCTGGAACCTCGACGCGTCGACGGTGGCGGCCAGGGCGCTGATCGTCATGGCCTCGTCCGGTCCATCGAGGTCGGCGCCAAGCGAGCAGCAGCCCTGGCCGAGGTGCTCGGCCGGCGCCGGCAGGATGCCCTGGCAACCCCGGCCCCAGATGCAGGTCCAGTTCGCGGTCAGGAACGACCGGTCGAAGCGCCACACGGTGTCGCCGGCGTCAATCTCGATGCTGGTCGGCGAGCCCTCCGGCTCGACGTGGCTCACCGTTCCAGCTCATGCTTGAGGTCGACGAGCGTCGACACCCGGCTCTCGGTGTACTTGTCGATCCACCGGTCGTGGATCAGCCGGATGGGCACCGCGTTCAGGAAATGCAGCTTCTCCCGCCCCGACTTCCGGGTGACGACCAGCCCCGCCTCTTCCAGCACTCTCAGGTGCTTCATCACCCCGAAACGGGTCATGTCCAGCTCTGACTCGAGCTCGGTCAGGGTTCGCCCGTCACGGGCGAACAGCCGGTCGAGCAGGAAACGACGGGTGGGGTCGGCCAGCGCTTTGAACACCCGGTCGTCGTCACTCACCGCCACAAGCATAGGTGACCAAACAGTCACAGGCTCCGACCGACGTTCACCGACCAATATTGCATTGACACATTGCCCCGTTGGCGCGACGCTCGACCTGCACCCAAACCTGGGCGGCAGCCTCGATAGCCAAGGAGGTACTGCGATGTCAGCCACCAGCTCCGAGGGCGCGGAGGACGGTCCGCCCGACTAGGTACGCAGGACCCATACGCCCGCTCCGCCGTGGCCCGGCTGTCACAGCCGCCGGCGCAGAGGCCGACTTCTCCAGGCTGGGAGGGGAGGAGTCCGCAACTGCCACGATGGGTGGTCCCGACCTACGTCCCGGGCCGGAGGAGTGGAACGTAGCTGTCATCCGCGCGAGGCACCGGCACATCGGTGCCTCGTTGCGCGTTCTGGGCCAGGACGGCGCCGCCGGGCGCGTTGCGCATCTTGAGCACCCCGAACCCGCCGGCCCCCAGCCCGGCCAGCCCGCCCAGGGCCACGCTGTAGCGGGCACCGAAATGCTGGGAGATGAACCCGACGATCGGGCCGCCGATCGGCGTGCTGCCCAGGAACACCATGCTCTGGAGGGCCAGAATGCGCCCCCGCATGGACGGCGCGGCTGTGAGCTGGACGATGGCGGTCGACGCCGTCATGAACGAGATGCTCCCCAGACCCACGAAGACGGCGACCACAAACGCCACCGGCTGGTTCGGCGCCAGTGACAACGCACACATCGACGCGCCGAAGGCGAGGGCGGCAATGCTCACGGTGTACATCCCGATCGACCGCCGGCGGGCGGTGGCCAGCGCCCCGACGAGCGAGCCGGCGCTCACAACCGACAGGAGCAGCGTGAAGGTGACGGTGCTGCCCCCCAGGTCGCGAGTGGCGAAGAGGGGCAGCACGGTCTGGAAGTTGAACGCCAGCGTGCCGACGACGGCCATCATGGTCAGCGGGACCCACAGCTCGGGGACGCTGCGGGCGTAGCGCACGCCCTCACGCACCTGGCCCTTACCCCGGGCCGTCACGGGCGGCCGGAGCACCTTGGTCGGGTCGATCCGCCAGAGGCCGGCGAGCACCGCCAGGTAGGAGACCCCGTCGAGCAGGAAGCACCAGCCGAACCCGACGGTGGAGATAAGCAGGCCGGCCAGCGCCGGCCCGACCACCCGGGAGCCGGTCATGAGCGCGCTGTTCAGGCTCACCGCGTTGGCGATGTCGGCCTTGGGCACCAGTTCGACGACGAACGAGCGGCGGGCCGGGTTGTCGAAGGCAGTGGCGAACCCGCCGAGCATGGCCACGCCATAGATGGCCAGCACCGGCGGGCTCCCGCTGAAGGCCAGGGCGGCGAGCAGGAACGACTGGGCCATGGCCAGCGACTGGACCACCAGCAGGAGCCGGCGCTTGTCGGAGCGGTCGGCGACCAGGCCGGAGAACGCCCCGAAGACGAGCACCGGCCCGAACTGGGCGGCGGCCAGCAGCCCGAGGGCCACGCCGCTGTCGGTCAGCTTCAAGACGAGGAGGGCCTGGGCCACCAGCGTCAGCCAGTTCCCGATCTGGGAGATGAGCTGGCCGCCGAAGAACAGCCGAAAGTTGCGGACGCGCAACGAGCGGAACGTGTCGCCCAGCAACTCGTCGACCTGGACCCGGCGGACCCTCGTCACCCTTGCTCCTCGGTGAGCGCGTCGAGGACATCGA
>JANMRJ010001165.1:0-3166 GCA_031370985.1 Acidimicrobiales bacterium | reverse complement strand
GATGGCCGCCGGGCTGCCCTCGACGCCACCGCTTTCTATGCCTGGGGCCCGGCCGCCGGCCACGTCTACCAAGCCCGCCTGCGGGCCGAGCTGACCGCTCGCATCGGCGTGCGCTTCGAGCAGCCCCACAACGGCCTGGCCGACATCGTCGGCGTCCCGCGCAGTGTCATCGACGCGTTCAGCCAGCGCCGCCGCCAGATCCTGGAGCTGATGGAGACGGTGGGCTCGTCGGGCCCCGGGCCGCCCAGATAGCCACCCTGGCTACCCGGCCACCCAAGGACGGCCATTCCCACCGCAGCCCGACGAGCTGGCCGCCATGGCCGCACGGGAGGGCTTCGGGGCCGCCGAGATCGTCGCCCTCCTGGGCCACGAGCCGCCGGCACGGCCCTCTTCCCAGCACCTGGGCGAGATCGCCGCCCATCTGGCTGGTCCGGAGGGCCTGTGCCAGCGGGCCACCCTGGTCGACCTGCGCGACGCCATCAAGGGTTTCGCCACCGAGTCGCCCGCCGGCGCCAGCGGCGCCGAGCTGGAGCGCTGGGCCACCACGCTGCTGCACGAGGCCGGGCGCTTCGTCCCGGTACTGGCCCGCCCCACCCGGGGTGGCGATGTGATCCGCCGTTGCGACGGGCGCCGGGTGCGGGCCGGGGGTGTGTCCCAGGCCTACGCCACCCCCGAGCTGCTGGCCCATGAGGCCGCCCTGCTCGGCGCCCATGCCCGCGGACCTGGGGTCGGCCGGAGAGGGCATCGGCCTCGGCGTGGCCACCCCGGTCTCCGTGCAGGACGCCCTGGACCAGCGCGCGACCATGTCGGGCGAGCAGGTCGCCATGGTGGAAGCCATCACGACCAGCGGCATCGGCGTGGAGCTGGTCGTCGGCGGGCCGGGGTCGGGCAAGACCTACGCCCTCGGTGCCGCGACCCAGGCGTGGCGGGCATCGGGGCTGCGGGTGATCGGCGCCGCGTTGCAGGGTGGCGCCGCCGAGGTGCTGGCCCGGGAGGCGGCGTTGGACGCCCGCCACACCCTCACCGGCCTGCTCGGGCGCTGTGACCGTCACGGCGCCGGCTACCTGGACGGATCGGTCGTCGTGGTCGATGAGGCCGGGATGGCCGACACCCGCCAGCTGTCGCGTGTGGCCCGCTATGCAGCGGCGGCCGGGGCCAAGCTGGTCCTCGTCGGCGACCCCGACCAGATCCCCGAGGTCGGCGCCCGGCGGCGCCTTCGCCCATCTCGTCGCCCAGACGGAGGCGCCGGTGAGGCGCCTGATGGAGAACCGCCGTCAACGTGACCCGGCCGAGCGGGAGCGGGTGGCGCTCATTCGCCGGGGCCAGGCCACCGAGGCCATCGCCTCAGCCCAGGCCGCCGGCCGATGGGCCGAAGCGCCGAGCGCCGATGCCCTGCGGCTGGGGCTGTTGGAGGACTGGGCCGTCGACCCAGGGGCGCCGGGGACCTCCAAGCTGATGATCGCCACCACCGTGGCCGAGGTGGAGTGGCTCAACCGGGCCGCCCGCGAGGTCCTCGCCTCGACAGGACGCCTCGGGGGCGACCCGATCACCATCAGCCTGGCCGCGCCGGACCGGGCGGTGGAGACCCGTGAGCTGCGGGTGGGCGACGTGGTCCGGGCCACCCGTAACGACGAGGGGCTCGGCATCTTCACCGGCTCGGTGGGCAGGATCCTCCGCGTCGACACGGCCCGCCGGGAGGTGACCGTCGCCGTTGACGCCGGGCACGCCCCGGCCCACGCGGTGACCCTGGGCGCGGCGTTCCTGGAGGAGCGCACCGTGCTCAGCGCGGAGGGCCGGCGCCGCATCGACGCCCCGGGCCTGGCCCACGCCTACGCCTCGACTGCTCAAGGCGTGCAGGGGCGAAGCGCGCTGAGCGCCTACGTGCTGGTCACCCGGGCCGGTATGCACCGCCAGGCCGTCCACGTGGCCGCAACGCGTGCCGCGGAGGCGACCCACTACTACGGCATGACACTCCCCGAGGCCGACGAGGTCGAGCGCCTCGACGGCGGGCGGGCCGTCCCAGCACCCGGTCCCGACGACATCGCCGCCCTGGCCGAGGCCATGACGATCGACGCCACCCAGACCATGGCGTCTGTCGCCGAACCCGATGCCGCCGAGGTGGGCCGTCTCATGGGCCGTCCCTCGGCATGGCTGTGGGCCGAGCACGCATCCGTCGCCGCCCGGGTCGGGACGAGGCCGCCCTTGGCCGAGTCCCTGCGCCAGGTCCGTGCCGTCCTGGCCGAGACCTACGGCCTTGCCCCGGAGGCCCTGGAGTGCCGCCCGCTCACCGTCGCCATCACCAGGCGCTCCAGGTCCCCGGGTCGAGCCCGGAGGCCGTGAGCGCCCGCATGCTCGGCCGGGGCCGGGCCGGCGTCCGGGAGCTGGGCGCCGCCGATGACCCCGTCGCCGTACTGGTGTGGGCCGCAGACGGCGCGGCCCAGGCATTTCGAGGCACCGGCGGCGAAGCGGGAGAGGACCACCGCCGCATGGCTCTGCTCGACGCGGCCATCGACCGCCAGCGCCGGGGCCGCCTGGCCATGGCCGAGCAGGAGGCCTCCGGCCCGCTGCCGGCACTGCTCGGGCCACCACCGGCCAGCGGTGCCGGCCTGGTTGCCTGGCGTCGGGCCGCCGGCGCCGTCGTGGACTACCGCGACTCGGCCGGGATGTTCGACCGGGACTCGGGCCACGCCGACCCGTGGCGGCGGGCGCTCGGCGACGCTCCCACGCACACGCCCTCCAACGCGGCCCAGCGCTCGCACCACGATCAGGTCCGCAGCACCGTCATCGATACCCGCACCACCATGGTCCTCGCCGACTTGGCCGGCCGCGTCCATGCGGTCGCCTCCCGACCTTCGATCGAGGTGGACTCCCTCGCCCGGCGCCCGCTCGGCCAGCTCCACACCGAGCTTGGCGCGCTCTCCCGGCGCAGCGCCGACGCGACTCGTCACGGCACCGCCGTCCGGGCCGCCCAGCGGGAACTGGCCCGGGCCGACCAGGTCCGCGACGAGCTGGGCGACGCCCCGGCGGCGCCGTCCCGCCGCCGCCGGTCCCGCACTCCCGGCGCTGAACCGGCGGGCGCCGCGGCGCGAGCGCTCGCAGACACCCGCATCGTCGATGCCCGCCGGCGACTGGCGGCGGTCACCGAGCTGGCTTCCGATGTCGCCGA
>JANMRJ010001156.1:0-2705 GCA_031370985.1 Acidimicrobiales bacterium | reverse complement strand
ACCGGCCGATGGTTCGGGTTCGAACACGGCGACGACGTGCGACCCGACGTGGTCACGTTGGCGAAGGCGCTCGGCAACGGCATGCCCATCGGGGCGTGCTGGGCGCGGGCCGAGGTGGCTGCCGCGTTCGTGCCCGGCGATCACGGCACGACCTTCGGCGGTCAGCCACTCGCCGCCGCCGCGGCGCGCGCCACATTGGCGGTCATGGAGGCCGAGGACGTGCCGGCGCGGGCGAGGAGGGCCGGCGCCCGGCTCACCGAGGGCCTGGCCGCGATCCCCGGCGTGGCGTCGGTACGGGGCCGGGGCCTGCTGTTGGCCGCCGAACTTGCCGATCGGGCGTCGGGAGACATCGCTGGCGCCGCCCTCGACCGGGGCCTGGTCGTCAACGCGGTGACGCCCACCGCCATCCGGCTGGCGCCGTCCCTATTGGTCACCGATGACGAGATCGACGAGGCTCTAGCCGTGCTCATTGGCTGCCTTTCAGACGGAGGCATGTCGTGCTGAGGCACCTGCTCGAGGTCGACGACCTGGCGCCCGACGAGCTGGTCACCGTGCTGAACCTGGCCGAGGAGCTGCACCCCCCCCAGGTCCTGGCCGGTCGGGGCGCGGCGCTGCTGTTCGAGAAGCCGTCGAACCGCACCCGCCTGTCGATGGAGCTGGCCATCGTCCAGCTCGGCGGGCACCCGGTCAGCCTTCGCAACGAGGAAGTCGGCATCGACACCCGGGAGACGGCCGAGGACCTGGCCCGCGTCTTCTCGGGCATGTGCGCGCTGGTCGGCGCCCGGGTGTTCGAGCACGCAAAGCTGGTGCGGATGGCCGGGGCGGCGAGCGTCCCGGTTGTCAACCTGCTCTCCGACGACGCCCACCCGGTGCAGGCGCTCGCCGACCTCCTGACCATCCGTCAGCGGCTCGGGTCGCTGGAGGGCCGCAGCATCGCCTACGTGGGCGACGGGAACAACGTCTGCGCGTCGCTCATGGTCGCCGCCGCCCTCGCCGGCATGCAGATGCGGGTAGCCACGCCGGCCGGGTACGAGCCGCCGGCCGACGGTGTCGCCGAGCTCACCAACGATCCGGCGGAGGCCGTCGCCGGCGTCGATGCGGTCTACACCGACGTGTGGGCCTCAATGGGACAGGAGGAGGACGCGGCCCGGCGCCGGGCCGACTTCGCCGGCTTCACTGTCGACGACGACCTGATGGCCGGCGCCGCCCCCGACGCCATCTTCCTGCACTGCTTGCCCGCCCACCGCGGCGAGGAAGTCGCCACCTCGGTGCTCGAGGGGCCGCAGAGCGTGGTGTGGCAGCAGTCGACCAACCGCATACACGCCCAGCGCGGCCTCATGATCTGGCTTCTGAGCCAGTGACACCGAACGCCGCCCGGAAGGCGGCGCCCGAGAAGCACTGGAGCCAGCCGTGAGGCTGGCGAAGCCGCAGCGCCAGCACCGGGTGGCCCGCATCCTCGAGGAGCACGCGGTGACCAGCCAGGACCAGCTCGTCGAACTGCTGGCCGCCGATGGGGTCGTCGCCAGCCAGGTGACGGTGTCGCGAGACCTGGAGGAGCTGGGCGCCGTGAAGGTGCGCATGGCCGGCGGGGCGACCGTCTATGCCATCCCCGAGCTGCCCAAGGACCAGGTGGCGCCCGAGAGCCATCTGAAGCGGGTGCTGGGGGAGTGGCTGGTGGAGGTGTCGCACTCGGCCAACCTGGTCGTGCTGCGGACGCCGCCCGGCTCCGCCCACGTCGTGGGCTCGGCGATCGACCGGGCCGGCCTGGCCGATGTGCTGGGCAGCGTGGCCGGCGATGACACCGTCCTGGTGATCGTCAGCGAGCGGGTCGGCGGTGAGCCGGTGGCGCGGCGATTGTCGGAATTGGCCGGACTCTAGGTCTACAAGGAGAACGATGGCAAAGAAGGTTGTGCTCGCCTACAGCGGCGGGCTGGACACGTCGGTGGCGGTCCACTGGATGGGCAAGGAGTGGGGCGTGGAGGTGATCGCCGTCGCTGTCGATGTCGGCCAGGGGGGCGACTTCGACCGTCTCAAGACCCGCGCCCTCGCCGCCGGCGCGGTGGAGGTCGTCGTCGTCGACTGCCGCGAGGAGTACGCGGATGACTTCGTGGCCCCCGCCCTCAAGGCCAACGCCCTCTACGAGGGCCGCTACCCGCTGGTGTCGTCGCTGTCGCGGCCGATCATCGTCGAGCACCTGGTGGCGGCGGCCCGGCGGTTTGGCGCCGACGGTGTGGCCCACGGGTGCACTGGCAAGGGCAACGACCAGGTCCGTTTCGAGGTGTCGACCCGGGCGCTGGCCCCCGACCTCGAAGTGCTGGCGCCGGTGCGCACGTGGGGCTTCACCCGGGAGGACTCCATCGACTACGCCGAGAAGCACGGCATCGGGGTGAACGTCACCAAGGCCAGCCCGTACTCGATCGACGAGAACCTGTGGGGCAAGGCCATCGAGTGCGGCGTGCTGGAGGACCCGTGGGCCTCGCCTCCGGAGGACATCTACACCCTCACCCGCCCGACGGCCACCGCGCCCGTGGAGTTGGTGGTGGCGTTCGAGGCCGGCGTGCCCGTCGCTGTCGACGGCAAGGCCATGGGCCTGGCCGAGCTGGTCGTCCACGTGGGCGACATCGTGGGGTCCTACGGCTGGGGCCGGGTCGACATGGTCGAGAGCCGGCGGGTGGGCATCAAGAGCCGGGAGGTCTACGAGTGCC
>JANMRJ010001155.1:0-3835 GCA_031370985.1 Acidimicrobiales bacterium | reverse complement strand
CGACATGCTCCTGCTCGACGTGATCGCCGATCCCCGTCCGACCGCCGCCACTGCGGCCGGCATCATCCGCGGCGCCCGGATCGTGCGCACCGCCGACGTGCAGGGCGCCCGGCGGGTGTGCGATGTCCTCGCTGCCGTCATGGAGGCCGATTGATGTCCAGCCTGCCCGCCTACCTGGTGAGGGGCGAGCAACCCGCGCTGCTGGCCGATGCGGTGAAACACCTTGTCGCCGAACTGGTGGGCGGGGGTGACGCCGGCCTGCTGACCGAGGAACTGTACGGTGACGAGTACTCCGTTGGCAGTGTGGTCGACGCGGCGCAGACGCCGCCGTTCTTTGGCGACCGGCGCATCGTGGTCGCCCGCGATGTCGGCCGCTTCTCCACCCACGATGTCGGGCCGCTCATTGCGTACCTGGCTGACCCGCTCCGGACCACGTCGCTCGTGCTGGTCGCCGGCGGTGGGCAGGTCGCCCGGTCGTTGGTCGAGGCGGTCCGCAAGGCCGGCCACGTGGTCGATGCCGGCGTTCCGGGTGGCCGCGGCCGGGCGACGTGGCTGGCGGCGAAGCTGAAGGAGGGCCCGGTCCGCCTCGACGGCCGGGCCGCGGCGATGGTGGGAGAGCATCTGGGCGACGACGTCGACCGGCTGGGTTCCCTCCTGGAGATGCTGGCCTCGGCCTACGGGCACGGCTCCCGACTGGGGGTCAACGAGGTGGCGCCCCTGCTCGGCGGGATGGGCTCGGTGGCGCCGTGGGAGCTCACCGGTGCCATTGACGCGGGCGACACCGCCGTCGCCCTTGGGGTGCTGCGCCGCCTGACCGGACCCGGGGGCCGCCACCCCTTGGTGGTCCTGGCCACCCTGCACAGCCACTTCGCCCGCTTGCTGCGCCTGGAGGGGGCCGATGTGGCCGACGAGGCCGGCGCTGCCGCGCTGCTCGGCATCACCGGGTCGACCTACCCGGCCAAGAAGGCGCTGCTCCAGGTCCGGCGGTTGGGCCACGCACCCCTGGCCCGAGCCATCCACCTACTCGCCGAGGCCGACCTGGCCCTGAAGGGCGCGATCGACTGGCCTCCCGACGTGGTGCTGGAAGTGCTGGTCGCCCGCCTGAGCGGTCTGGGGCGGACGGCCGCTCGGCCTAGCCGAACCTGACGATCTGATTGGTGGGAGCGCCGGTGGCCGGCCCGCTATGGACGATCCCCCCCAGTACCCATGCCGCCTCGCCGTCCCCGATCACTGTTGTTCCGACGGGCTCGGGAAGGTAGCCGACGACCTTGGTCCGACCATCGGCTGGGTTGTAGCTCACGACATCGTCGCCGGTCTCATGCGTGCCCCCGAAGAGCAGCAGCCGGTCACCCACCCATATCGCCTGGGTGCCCAATCACGGCGGGGAAGGACCCCGGCAGAGGTGAGACCGCTCCGGTGGTGGGGTTGAAGGCGACCACCTGGGCATCAGGCACCGGCGTGTAGAAGTAGATCTCGCGGGGGGCGGAGATGACGAGGATGCGCCGACCGTCGAACGCGATCGCCTTTACGGCGGCGCCGGGTGGAGCGACCTGAGCATCGAGGAGCGTCACCTGGCCGGTGGCGGGCGTAAATCTGACGACCCGGTCGAACTCGCCGGCGTAGTCGCCGTTCAGGAAGCGGGTGCCGCCGATCACGTAGAGGACGGCCACTGCGGCAATGCCGCACCCCGTCATTGCGGGCCGGCGCCGGCGTCGACGGACTTTGCGGGCGACGGCCTCCTCCATCCCGATGGAGGATTCGACGCCGGCGGCCAGGTCGCCGAGGCCGTGCCGCAGCCGGTTCTCAAGGTCGCTCATCGGCGTTCACCTCCATCGTCGAGCAGCTCACGCAGCCGGGCGATGCCCCGAGAGATCCTCGGCCCACGGCCGGTCCCCGCACAGCAGGAACCCCAATCGGACCAGGGCCAGATGATGCTCGGTGAAGACCGCCGAGTAGCCGTCCGCCCCGTTCACCAGGCCCATCCTTGCCGTCCGCTCAACCCGGGGCAGGGTATCCATGCTCCATGGTGCGGACCGCCCGCCATCGTCACCGTTCACACCCCTATGACGCGTAGCGACCCGAAAAGGTCGCGCGGCCCGCCGAGGGAAGTTCTGGGCCCGCCGGCGCTGAACCTCTACGCGGCGGCGGTCTGCTTGGCGATGCGCCGCATGAGCTGCGACTTGCGGTTCGCAGCCTGGTTCTTGTGGATGATGCCCTTGGCCGCGGCCTTGTCGATCCGCTTGATGGCGGTCTTCAACGCGGCGGTTGCTTCCTCCGGCGAATCGCTCGCCACGGTGAGGGCGACCTTCACCCGCGTCTTGATCTCGGAGCGCACGGCCTTGTTCCGCAGGCGGCGTCCCTCGTTGGTCTTGTTACGCTTGATTTGACTCTTGATATTGGCCATGCCAGAAGGAGACGCTACCAGCTCCATGTTCCTGCGCGGTCAGGAAGGCAACGAGCTGGAGCTGGCGGTCGTCGGTTACCAGTTCCCTGACGACGAACGCGACCCGTGGGACTCCAACAGCCTGCTCGTCTCGGTGCGGGTGTTGGCGCCCGAGGGGAGCTGGGAGGTGGTCGACCCGTGCCTGACGACGTGGGAGGCCCAGCGCATGGTCTCCTGGTTGGCCCACACCGCCCACGCCCCCGGCGGGGTGCTGCGGTTCGCCGAACCCAATCTCACACTGACCGCCCATGCTGCCGGGCTGGCCCGGGTCGACGTTCGGGCCTGCTTCGCCCTGGAGCGCCGTCCGCCCTGGGCCCGGATGGCGGCGGGGAGCGACAACCTGTGCGTCCACCTCGATGTCGACCGCAACGACCTGGTCAGGGCGGCGGCCTCGCTGCTGGCCGACCTGGCCGCCTTCCCCCAGCGGGGCGCCGACCCCACCCTGTGACGCCTCACTCGCCCCGCGGGAGCGTGAAACGCAGGGGTTGCCCACCGACCACCAGGTCGATCGCCCCGGTGGCGGTGACGACGGTGCTGGCGCTGAAGTCGTGCGCCTCGAACGTGGCCGGCAGGTCAACGAGGAGATACACGCTGGCGCCGCCGAGGCGGTAGTCCGCCAGCTTGCGGCCCCGGTCGGCTCGCCGGGTTGAGGGGGAGGCGATCTCGGCGACGAGCAAGGGCGGCGGGTCAAAATGGAGCTCCTCGACCCTGTGCCAGCCCGACGGCAGGATTGTCAGGTCGGGGATCATCAGGTACCCGGTCCCGCCCGGGACGATCCACGGCATGCTTGGCACCACGCTGTACCCGGATGCTTGAAGCTGAATGCCGGCTTGGACCGTCAACACGCCTTGCGTGATCTCGTGCTCATCTGTTGCCGGTGACACGATCAGGCTTCCCCACGGGTCGAGTTCCAGGTGGGCAGCGAGGTTGAGCTCGCTGCGAAGCCAGTCGAGGTCGTCGACCGTATAGCCGGTAGTGGCGATGTTCACCATGAGGAACATGCTACCGCCGGCCTGCGACAATGGACACGCCCATGATCGACCCGTCACGCATCCGCAACCTCTCCATCATCAGCCACATCGACCACGGCAAGACCACATTGTCGGACCGGATCCTGGAGTTGACCGGCGCGGTCGACGCTCGCGACATGCGCGCCCAGTACCTCGACTCCATGGATCTGGAGCGGGAGCGGGGCATCACCATCAAGGCTCAGAACGTGCGGTTGAGCTGGAAGAACTTCGTGATCCACCTCATCGACACCCCCGGCCACGTCGACTTCGGCTACGAGGTGTCTCGATCGTTGGCTGCGTGCGAAGGCGTGATCCTATCGTCGATGCCGCCCAGGGGATTGAGGCCCAGACCCTTGCCAACTGCTACCTGGCCATGGAGAAC
>JANMRJ010001095.1:0-1013 GCA_031370985.1 Acidimicrobiales bacterium | reverse complement strand
CGCGGCGTCGTGAGTGCGTCGGAGGCCGTCCTCCTTCAGGGCAGCGATACCTTCTCCGCCACCGGCGGGCGCAATGCCTTCAACCGGCTGCTCCGGGACCGGACCGCCCTGGTCGGCCTGATCATCATCGCCCTGGTGGGGCTGGCTTGCATGCTCGCGCCTGTGCTGGCCCGCCACGACCCGATCGTCACCGATTTCTCCAACCGGTTCGCCTCGCCCAGCCGAGCCCACCCCCTCGGCACCGACAACGTGGGTCGCGATGTCTTCTCCCGCATCCTGCACGGCGGCCGTCTGTCGCTCGGTATGGCCATGAGCGCCACCGCCGGCATCACCGTCGTCGGCCTGTTCCTCGGCCTGGTGGCCGGTATCTACGGTCGGCTGGCGGAGACGGTGATCATGCGCACGGTCGACGTGCTCCTGGCGATGCCCACCCTCATCCTGGCCTTGGTCATCGTCGGCCTGCTGGGCCAGAGCCTGCGGAACCTCGTCATCACCATCATCCTCGTCCAGTGGCCCCGCTACGCCCGGCTGGTGCGGGGCATGTCGCTGCGCATCCGGGAGCAGGAGTTCGTGGAGGCGGCCCGGGCGGTCGGCGCCTCCCGCTTCCGCATCATGGTCCGCCACATCGCGCCCAACCTGGTGGGGCCGGTGGTGGTGTTCAGCACCATCGACATGGGCAGCACGCTCCTGGTCGTCTCGGGCCTGTCGTTCCTGGGCTTCGGCGTCGGGCCGCCGACGCCGGAATGGGGCGCCATGCTGGCCGAGGCCCGCGGCTTCCTCGACAAGGCCCCCCAGCTGCTCGCCTTCCCCGGTATCGCCATCACCCTCATGGTGCTGGCCTTCAACCTGGCCGGCGATGGCCTGCGCGACCTGCTCGACCCCCGCTCGGTGGAGTCGACCCCGGGTTGGGAGCGCCGGCTGCGGCGCCGGCGCCGGCGGGCCGCAGCGAACCCCGCGACACCCGGCGCCGGCTGAGGACGCCAGACGCCTCGTCTCCTACACCGGCGGCCGGT
>JANMRJ010001090.1:0-1037 GCA_031370985.1 Acidimicrobiales bacterium | reverse complement strand
GGTCCTGGGCGTCAACGCCTCGATCGAAAACCTGCACAAGATCCGCTCCGAGGGCGACACGCGCCTCGGAGTGTTCTGGCACACGCAGGGCTCGGGCAAGAGCCTGTCCATGCTGTGGTTCACCCAGAAGGTGTTGCGCCGGCTCCCGGGCGCGTGGACGTTCGTGATGGTCACCGACCGTACGGAGCTCGACCACCAGCTCCACGGCGAGTTCGCCGACGCGGGCGTGATCTCCAAGGAGGCTCGGGTCCACGCCGAGTCGTCGGCCCATCTGCGGGAGCTGCTCCAGGCCGACCACCGCTACGTGTTCACCCTGATCCACAAGTTCCGGATCGACAAGGCCGCCGGCGAGACCCAGATGCCGGTGCTGTCGGACCGCCGAGACGTGATCGTCATCACCGACGAAGCCCACCGCAGCCAGTACGACACCCTGGCCCTCAACATGCGCCAGGCGCTGCCCAACGCCGCCTTCATGGGCTTCACCGGCACACCCCTCGTCGCCGGTGAGGAACTCACCCGCCGGGAGTTCGGAGACTACGTCAGCGTCTACAACTTCCGAGACGCCATCGCCGACGGCGCCACCGTCCCGCTCTACTACGAGAACCGCATCCCGGAGCTGCAGCTTGTCAACGACGCCTTCGACGAGGAGCTGACCGAGATCCTGGAGGCGGCCGAGCTGGACGACGACGCCGAGGGACGCCTGGTACGGCGCTTCGCCCGCCAGTACGCACTCATCACCCGACCCGAGCGGCTGCGTACGGTCGCCCGGGACCTGGTGCGGCACTTCGTCGGGCGCGGGTTCGCCGGCAAGGCCATGTACGTCGGCATCGACAAGGCTGCGGCGGTACGCATGTACGACCTGGTCCGAGAGGCGTGGGCCGAGCACCTGGGCGAACTGCGCGCTCAGCACGATGCTCTGGCCGAACTGGAGCGGCCGTGGCTGGCCAGCCGCATCGAGCTGATGGAGACCACCGACATGGCGGTGGTGATCAGCCAGGGCCAGAACGAGATCAAGGACCTGGCCGACAGGGGCCTCG
>JANMRJ010001088.1:0-1558 GCA_031370985.1 Acidimicrobiales bacterium | reverse complement strand
GTCGGGCCAGCCGTCGCGCGGCGCCGGCGCCACCATTGGTTCGAAGCCCTCCGAGGAGAGCAGGTTGTTTGCGGCATCGACGAGGAGGGGGTTGCAATTCATACGCCGCCGGCTGCCATCCCCGGCGCAGGAGGGCGAGCGCCTCCCGCCCGCCGCCGGCCGCGGTGACCGCCGGCCGGGACCGCCCGTCGAAAAACCGGTCGATCGCTGCCGACTCCCAGCCGGTCAGCCCGCTGCGGTTGTAGCCGGGGTCGGCGAAGGCGGCCTGCCGGCGGTAGTAGTCCCGTCGACCGCATGCAGCATCTCCCGATCGGCGGCGCCGAGCCAGAGGCCGTCGTGGACGGCCAGGACGATATTCACCCCCCGGTCGAGGGCCCGGGTCGTCCACCGGTGGGCGCGCACCGCGGCCGGGCCGCGCCCGGTGCTGGCGTTCACGGGTGAATGGCCCCAGCGGTCACGGGCGGGTGGCCCGGCCGTAGGCGCCGGCCTGGAGGTCGTACAGCTCGGCATACAGGCCGGCCCGCTCGATGAGTTCCTCATGGGTGCCACCCTCCACCACCATGCCGTCGCGCAGCACGTAGATGCGGTCCGCGGAGCGCACGCTGGCGAAGCGGTGGGAGATGAGCAGGACGGTGCGGCCCTCGGCCAGCTCCCGGATGCGATCGAACAGCTCGGCCTCGCCCCGGGGGTCGAGCGACGCGGTCGGCTCGTCGAGCACCAGGAACGGTGCGTCGCGGAAGTAGGCGCGGGCCAGCGCCACCCGCTGCCACTGGCCGACGGACAGGTCGGTGCCGCCCAGGTACTGCGGGCCGAGGCGGGTGTCGTAGCCGTGGCGGAGGGCGGCCAGCGCGTCGTCGACGCCGGCCCGTCCGGCCGCGGCGGCCACGCCCTCGGTGTCCGTGGACCGCTCATGGCGCCCGAGGCCGATGTTCTCGCCCGCGGTCAGGAGGTACCGCACGAAGTCCTGGAACACGACGGCCACGTTGCCGCGGAGGAGGTCGGGGTCGAACGACGCGGCATCGGCGCCGTCCCAGCGGATGACGCCGGCGCCGGGCTGGTACAGCCCGGCGAGGAGCTTGGCCAGTGTCGTCTTCCCCGAACCGTTGGGCCCGACGAGCGCCACCACCTCGCCGGCATGGACCGTGAGCGAGACATCACGCAGGCTCGGCCTCGCCGCCGCCGGGTAGGTGAAGGTAACCCCCTCGACCGACAGCACTCCGAAGGCGGCCGGCGGTGCGACCTGCGGCCGGGCCCGGGCGATGGCCGGAGCGGCGCCGACGAAGGTGGTGAAGTCCTCGAGGAACAGCGAACTCTCATACAGCGACCCGACGCTGGCGGTCAGGCCGCCGAGGCGCTGCGACAACAGCACGACGGCGCCGGCCGCCGTCGCCGCGTCGGCGGCGCCCATCCGGCCGGAGGTGACCATCCAGACGAGCACGGCCACCGCGCCGGCGGTTAGGAATGATGTCGCCAACCCGCCGGCCAACCCCAGCCGGAGGCGCCGGCTGACCATGGCCCGCAGGTCGACCACCCGCTCGTCGTGAAGGCGGTCGTGGCG
>JANMRJ010001058.1:0-2543 GCA_031370985.1 Acidimicrobiales bacterium | reverse complement strand
CGCCTGGCCTACCGCTCGGAGTTCGTGACCGCCTACACGCCCTACCAGCCCGAGGTGGCCCAGGGCGTGCTCCAGGCCCTCTTCGAGTACCAGACGCTCGTCTGTCGGCTGTTCGGCACCGATGTGGCCAACGCATCGCTGTACGACGGCGCTTCGGCCACGGTGGAGGCGGTCAATCTGGCCGTGGCCGCCACCGGCCGCCAGGAGGTCTGGGTGTCGCGGGGCCTGCACCCACAGTGGCGCCAGGTGTTGGCCACGATGGCGGTCGGTACCGGACACCGGCTGGTGGATATCGCTCTCGACGACGGGTTGAGCGCGTGGCCGGCGGACGGGGCGCCGGGTGCCATCGTCGTCCAGAGCCCCAACTACCTCGGCTGCCTGGAGGACGTGGGCGCCGCCGGCGAACTGGCCCGCCGGCTGGGCGCCCTGCTGGTGGTGGCGGCCGACCCGGTCTCCGCCGGCCTGCTGAGGTCACCCGGCTCGCTCGGGGCCGACGTAGTGGTGGGTGAGGGCCAGCCCTTCGGTGCGTCCCTGTCGCTGGGCGGCCCGTACCTCGGCCTTTTCGCCTGCCGGCGGGAGCACGTTCGGCGCCTGCCCGGCCGCCTGGTGGGGGAGACGGTCGACACCGAGGGCCGGCGGGCCTACGTCACCACCCTGCGCACCCGGGAGCAGGACATCCGCCGGGAGAAGGCGTCGTCCAACGTCTGCACCAACCAGACCTTGATGGCGGTGGCGTTCCTCGTCCACCTGTCCTGGCTCGGCACGTCGGGCCTGCTCGAGTTGGCGCTGCGCTGCGCCCGGGGCACCCGCTACTGCCGGGAGGCGCTGCTGGCCATCGACGGCGTCGAGCCGCTGGTGGGCGCGCCCGTGCTGCGGGAGTTCGCGGTGCGCACGCCGGTGCCGGCGGCCGTGCTCGTCGACCGCATGGCCGAGGAGGGCTTCCTGGCCGGCGTGGCCCTGGGCGAGGAGGAGTTCGCCGGGGGGCTGCTCGTCGCTGTCACCGAGAAGCGGACCAAGGCGGAGATCGACGCCTACGCCGCCGCCTTCGAGAAGGTCGTGCGATGACCGAGCAGTCCGCCCCGGGAGGAAAGGCCACCAGCGCCCCGTTGATGGGCCGCGATGCCGAGCCCACGCTGTTCGAGCTGTCGTCGCCCGGCCGGGTGTCGGCGAATTTCCGCACGACCGGTGTGCCCGAGTGGGCGGCGGAGGAGCTGGTGCCGGCGGCGCACCTGCGCGATGCGCCGGCGCCTATCGCCGAGGTGTCCGAGCGCGACCTGGTGGCCCACGTGACCCGCCTGAGCCACCGCCAGTTCTCCGTCGACCTCGGGGCCTACCCCCTCGGCTCCTGCACCATGAAGTACAACCCCAAGCTCTGCGACGACGCGGTGGCCCGCGCCGGGCTGGCCGACGTGCACCCGGCCGCGCCGGCCCCGTTCACCCAGGGTTGGATGGCCCTGCTCGCCGACCTGGAGGCGGCCCTGTGCGAGATCACCGGCATGGCCGCCGCCACCCTCCAGCCGCCGGCCGGCGCCGCCGGCGAGCTGACCGGGCTGCTGCTCATGCGGGCGTTCCACGGTGCCGCCGGCCAGGACGGCCGCCGGCGCCGGATCCTCATCCCCGACTCGGCCCACGGCACCAACCCCGCCTCCGTCACCCTCGGCGGCTACGAGGTCACCCAGGTGCCCTCCGATGACCGGGGCTGCGTCGACCTCGCCGCCCTCGTCGCCCGCCTCGACGACGATGTCGCCGGCATCATGCTCACCAATCCGAACACCCTTGGGCTGTTCGAGGAGGACATCGTCGCCATCGCCGGCGCCGTCCACGAAGTCGGCGGGCTTCTTTATTACGACGGCGCCAACCTCAACGCCATCCTCGGCGTCACCCGCCCCGGCGACATGGGCTTCGACATCGTGCACATGAACCTGCACAAGACCTTCGCCGTCCCCCACGGCGGCGGGGGCCCGGGCGCCGGCCCGGTGGCCGTCACCGAGCGCCTTGCGCCCTACCTGCCCGGCCCACGCCCCCAAGTCGCCGGCGACGGCACCTACGCGTGGGTGGAGCCGGAGCACTCGATCGGGCGCATTCACTCCTGGCACGGCAACGCCCTGGCCCTGGCCCGGGCCTGGTCCTACATTCTGGCCAACGGGGGCGACGGCCTGCGCCGGGTCTCCGACGCCGCCGTGCTCAACGCCAACTGGCTGCGGCAGGCGTTGCGGGGTACCTACGACATCCCCTACGACCGGCCGTGCATGCACGAGTTCGTGGCGTCGGCCACCAACCTCAAGCGGGCCAGCGGCCTCCGGGCGCTCGACGTGGCCAAGCGGATGCTGGAGGAGGGGTTCCACGCCCCGACGACGTACTTCCCGCTGATCGTCGACGAGGCGCTCATGATCGAGCCGACAGAGACCGAAAGCCCGCAGACGCTCGCCGCGCTGGCCGATGCCCTTGTGCGTATCGCCAGCGACTCGAGCGACGAGGGCCATGCCGCACCCCGCACCTCGCCGGTCGGCCGGGTCGACGAGGCCCGCGCCGCCCGCCAGCTC
>JANMRJ010001213.1:0-4386 GCA_031370985.1 Acidimicrobiales bacterium | reverse complement strand
CCTAGGCCTCGACCGCCCGCGGGGTGACGACCCGCAGCTGCTGGTAGAAGCTCAGGATCTGCAGCTCGATCGACAGGTCGACCTTGCGCAGCGAGACCCCCCGCGGCACCGAGATGACGGCGGGGGCGAAGTTCAGGATCGATGTCACGCCGGCGGCGACCAGCAGGTCGGCGACCTCCTGGGCTGACGCCGCTGGCGTGGCCACGATACCGATGGCAATGGTCTGCTCGGCAGCGATGGCGGACAGCTCGTCGAGGTGGCGCACGGCCAGGTCGGCCACGATCTCGCCGACCTTGGACCGATCGGCGTCGACCAGGGCGGCGATGCGGAAACCGCGAGCCGAGAAGCCCTTGTAGTTGGCCAGGGCGTGGCCGAGGTTGCCGATGCCGACAATGACGACCGGCCAGTCCTGGGTCAGCCCGAGCACCCGGTTGATCTGCACGAGGAGGAACTGGACATCGTAGCCCACGCCCCGGGTGCCATAGGACCCCAGATAGGAGAGGTCCTTGCGAACCTTCGCCGCGTTCACGCCGGCCATCTCGGCCAGGCGCTCGGAGGAGATGGTGATGATGTGGGCGTCGGCCACCTCCAGGAGGCTCCGCAGGTACACCGGGAGGCGGGCGACGGTGGCCTCGGGGATGCGACGGGGGTTGCGGCTCGGGGCGCCGAGTCCCGCGCTGGGGACAATGGCGTCGATCGGGACGCCATTCCCATTCCCATTGGTGGCGGGGGCGGACGCGCCGGCGGGCCAGCCCGGTGAAGCCTCGTGCCGCTTCGGGTCCTGCATTCCCCGAAGTGTACGTGAGTTCGTGCGTTTGTTCACAAGCGCCACCCTCTGCCGACTCCTTCATCGTACCGGCGCCGCTCAAGCTTGAGCATTCGTTGGTCGAGGCCCGTGACGACCACGGAGAGAGGACGAAAATGATGCTCCTAGTGATGTCAAGTGGCCTTTTCGCCCGGTAGGAGCGGGTACAGCTCCCGGGCGACGTAGCGCTTCAGACAGCGCATGATCTCCCGCTTGGACTTGCCCTCCTTCGTACGCCGCTCGACGTAGGCCCGGGTGTCGGGGTCCGACACCATGCGGACCATGACGATGCGCCAGAGCGCGTGGTTGGCACGACGGTCCCCACCGCGGTTGAGCCGGTGACGCGTCACCTTGCCCGAGGACGCTTCGATGGGCGACGCGCCGCAGAGATGGGCGAAGGAGGCCTCGTTGCGCAGCCGTTGGGGGTTGTCGCCAGCGGCCACGAGCAACGCACCCGCAGTATCGGTGCCGACGCCGTAGCTGGCGACGAGGGCCGGCGCGGTGGCGACGACGAGAGGGCCGATGAGGGCGGTGAGCCTGTCCATCTGCTCGCCCAGGTAGCGGGCCCGGCGGCCGAGCTCCCGCAGCGCGGTCTTGGTGGCCGAGGTGACGCTCATACTGGCGTCGGGGCGGAGGGCCGCCGCCTGGTCGATCAGTTGGAGCCCGGTCAGGTGCCGCAGCTGCTCCCGGAGCTCGTCGGGAGCCGTCGACACCAGGCTGCGCATCTGGTTGAGCGCCTCGGTGCGGTCGTGGCGGGCCGACGAGCGAGCGACCCGGAGCACCCGGATCGCTTCTACGTTGCCGTTGCGGGACTTGGCCACGCCTGAGGCGTCACCCGACAGCGCAGCTCTAGCCGCCGACAGGGCGTCGACGGGATCGCTCTTGCCCCGGCGCCGGCGGTTCTGGCGGTTGGGCCGGTCGACCTCGACGACCTCGACGCGCTGGGTGGCGAGGTAGCGGGCCAGGCCGGCACCGTAGGAGCCGGTCCCCTCGACGCCGACCCGCACGACGGTGCCGAAGTCCGCGAGCCAGCGGTGTAGCGCCCGGTAGCCGGCCGTGGTGGTAGGGAACTCCTTGATGCCGAGCTGGGCACCGACACCGTCGAGGGCGGCGGCCATGTTGGTGTCGAGGTGGGTGTCGACCCCGCCGGTGACGGCGACGCCGGTCTCTGTCATGGTGGTGGGCATGCTGTCCCTTCATTGAGCAAGTGGATGGGATGGCGCGTCACCTGCCGGACGATGGACAAGACAGCGAAGGGCCTCTGAGACAGGCTCCTAGTAGGTCACTCCGCCCGACGGTGGGTGCCGGATGGGAACCTCGAGCCCGGCCGACGGATCATTTTCAAGACAACCCGAAAGCGTCAGCCGGAAACGGCGGGTCAGACCGGGCTCGAGGAACCCACCCAGAACACTGACACTTCCCCAAGACCACCACGGGGATGGGCACGAGAGAGCATCACTGGCTCATCATCGCTGCCGGTTGCTGGCGCCCGACGGCCACGGACAGTGGTGGCAATCGCAGGAGTGGCGATCGCGGCCGTCGTGGCGTCGCCGGGCCCGGCCAGCGCCCGACACCTCACTGCCGCCGCAGCTGGCCCTCAGCCTGGAGATGACGAGGGCCAAGCAGGTAGCATCCGTGGTCGTGTCCCGTGTGATCCGCGTCATGGTGGTCGACGACACTGACCACGTCCGTCGCATGCTCACGTCGATGCTGTCCCTCGACGGCTACGAGGTCACCGGCGATGTCGCCAGCGGCCCCGCCGCGCTGGAAGCGGTGGTGGCCGCCGATCCCGACATCGTCGTTATCGACTACAAGATGCCCGGCATGGACGGGCTCGACACCGCCCGGGGCATCCGCCAGCGTCGGCCCGACCAGGTGATGATCCTCTACACCGCCTATATCGACGCCAAGCTCGAGCAGGACGCGGCCGAAGCCGGCATCTCGCTGTGCATCGGCAAGGTCGACGGGTTGTCATCGCTGGAGCGCGAGATCAACCGCCTTTGTGCCAGCCTGTTTTGATGATTGAGCACCTGAAGGTGGCCTGGCCGCCGGGCTGAACGGTTCGTTTTCGTCGTCAGCCGGCGCATCACAATGTACGACCTGACCCCATGGGAGCTGGCGCTCAGCGCCCGATGACCAGGAACTGGACGATCGACGCGCCCAGGATGAAGACCAGCAGCGCCCCGAGCAGGATGGCGATGCTCGGCCTCATGAACGGCAGCGTCTCATGAACGGCAGCGTCTCACTCGGCGGCCTTGATCGTCACCGAGTCGCCGGCCCCGATGCGTAGCTCCTCGGAGGCCGAGCGCCGGTCGAGGGCGATCGACACCAGCCCGTAGGAGTCGGCGACCAACCCGATCTGGCCTGAACGCAGGTCGGAATAGCTCCGCACCCGAATTGCCTTCCGCGTCTTGTCGCCGGAGACCAGCATGAGCGGGTCCTCCATGAGGATCAGGTCTTCCGGGTCGACGTTGAGCTGGATGTTGCCGAACCGATCGACCCACAGCACCTCGCCGGTCACCGATCCCTCCCCCTCGCGGGAGAGCGGCACGATGCCCGGCAGGAGGGTGATCGGGTCGACCAGCGGACCCAGCTCGGCCAGGTCGACGCCAGCGCACAGATGGCCGGTGACCGGGGCGAAGATGTCGCGGCCGGCGAAGGTGGGGCCGGGCGCCGGCAGGTGGTAGTCGTCGTTGGTCAGCGACACGGCCCGGCGGGCGCCGCCCACCATGGCAACGGCCGAGGCCAGCAGGCCATTGTCGGGGCCGACCAGGATGGCCGCCGGCCCCCCGCCTTCGACCGTGCCCGCCTCGACCGCGATGGCCCGGCGGTCTGAGCCGACGCCCGGGTCGATGACGGCGAGCACCACGGAAGGCACCAGCGTGAGGTACTGCATGCTCCGGGCCAGGGCCAGGGCGCCGGCACGGAGGTCATGCGGCGGGATCTGGTGGGTGACATCGTCCACCCTGGCGTGGGGCGCGACCGCGCGGATGACCGCCTTCACCACCCCGACGAACTCGTCCTCCAGCCCGTAGTCGGACAGGAACCAGACGTTGTCGTACGTCACCCGGCCCGGGTAAGCATGTCGACCGTCACCCGGCCTGCGTGTACGTGCTCGCCAGGTACCGGTCGACATCGTTCTCGCGCACCCGGTAGGAC
Source organism: Acidimicrobiales bacterium (assembly GCA_031370985.1). Taxonomy (GTDB): domain Bacteria; phylum Actinomycetota; class Acidimicrobiia; order Acidimicrobiales; family AC-14; genus CADCTB01. Next base: position 422 of record JANMRJ010001213.1, on the reverse strand, counting down.
TTGCCCACCCGCACGGAGGCCAGCTGGCCGGCCTTGATGAGCCGGTATACGGTCATCGTGGAGACCCGCAACTGGCCGGCGACTTCCGCGACCGTAAGAAACCCGGCCCGTTCATGAGATTGACCTGCCTTGATTGGTGTGGACGGCAGCTGGATCACCCCTCTTCGCCTGCGGACATGCTATGCGCCACAGACAACGTTTGGTGAATCGGTGGTGGCAAGGCCCCACCCATTGACCAAACGGTCCGGGTCAGGACCCGCCGAGTTCCTTCGAGCGCCGGGTCGCCGCGGCCACCGCCTCCATGAACGCCGACCTCGTGGCCCGGGCCTCGAGGGCGGCAAGGCCAGCGGCGGTGGTGCCACCGGGGGAGGTCACCGCCGCCCGGAGCACCTCCGGGCGGTCACCGGACTCGGCCAGGAGGC
>JANMRJ010001008.1:0-2036 GCA_031370985.1 Acidimicrobiales bacterium | reverse complement strand
CGGCGGCATGGCGGTCGGCCAGCAGGGCCAGGTAGTCGATGCCGGTGGTGGGTGGTGGCGAGGCCGCCTCGGGCCGGGCCATGGGGTGGGTGTGGCGGCCGATCACATGGGCGATGCCCGCGCCCATGGACCGGCCCTGGTAGCGGACCTCGATCGAGGTGAGGTCGAAGGGGTCGAAGACACACTCGACGCGCCGTCCCACCAGGGCGGCGTCGACCTCGAAGGTGTTGCCGTGCAGGCTCACGGTTGCAACCTTGGTCACGGTGCGCTTCTCCGACCACAGGAACGCCTCGTGCAGCTGCGCCGGCGTCGGGATGGCGAACGGCCCGCCGGTCATGAAGCGCTCCAATGGTGTGGCGCCGGTCTCCGAATGCACCCGGCGGTGGTAGACGGTCTCGACCCAGGCGGCGAAGAGCCGGTTCATCTCGACGAGGTCGGCGACACCACGGGCCTCGACTTCGACCAGGAACTGGTCGCGCACCGTGCGGAAGAACCTTTCGATCTTGCCCCTGCCTTCGGGCCGGCCGGGCCGGGAGTGGACTAGGCGGATCCCCAGCACCGCACACGCCCGCAGCAGCGGGGCGGCGACAAAGGCGCTGCCGTTGTCGACGTAGACCGAGCGGGGGACGCCACGGGACCCAAGGGCGTGGCGCAGCGCCGCCTCCAGGCGCACGGTGTCCTCGGAATGGCCCCAGCGATAGCCGGGGACCGCCCGGCTGTGGTCGTCGATAAACGCGAACAGGTATGCCTTGTGGGCCCCGACGACCGGTCCGTGCAGGGCGTCGCCGGTCCAGCGGTCGTTGGGCTCGGCGGCCTCGAAGCGGCCGAAGGCCTCCGGCGGCGTCCCATCGGGCCGGGTGTTCAGGCCCAAGCGGGCGAACAGGCGCTGGATGGTGCGGGCCGATGGGCCCCAGCCTTCGGAGGCCGAAATCACCTCGGCCACCTGGGCGGCGGTGCGCCGGGGTGCCTCACCCTTGAGCTTGACAGCCAGGTCCAACATGGCAGCCGGTGTCGTCGCCTCCGCTGAGCGGGTGGCCGGCACCAGGGCCTCGTAGCCACCCGCCCGCCAGTTGCGGATCCAGCGGTCGAGGGTGTTGCGGGAAACCCGCACCCGCTCACCGCCGGGCCCGGTGTGGTCGCGCTCGGCCATGACGCGCACCAGCAGGCCGCGCTCGGCCTTGGTCAACGCCGGGTCGGCCGCCTCCCGGATGAGGGAGTAGCGGAACAACGCCACGTCACGGTGGCGGTCATCCATTGGGGCCTCCTGGCGCCTCGAGCGAACGAAGTACGACCTTCGCCGCTCAGCCGGCGCTTGCCCAGGGCCACCTCGCGTTGGAAATCAGCCGCCCGCGACTGGCCTTCGACGCGAAGGACCAGGGCTCGACGGGGCCGAGGCGCAGCGTCGCCGCCCGGGCCGCCACGGCGATGGCCTCGACGGCATCGCCCAGCGCCGTCGGCGTCGCCAGGACCGGGGCCAGCAGCGGGTCGAGGTCGTGCGCTAGCACCGTGAACCACACCGGACCGCCTCGGCCATGTCGGCGAAGCGACGAAGCCAACGACGAGCCGTCGACACCGGTGCCCCGGCCGCGGCGGCCGCCTTGCGGTAGCCGTGCCCGGCCGCCTTGGTGGCCAGCGCCGCTCCGATCGCCTCGGCCAGGTCACGGCGGCGCAGGAGGCTGTCGGTGCTGATCAGCACGTGTGTGGCCTGGCACCCGGCGCAACGACTGCGCCGTGGCCGGCGGCGCTGCTCCTGTCCCCATCGGCGCACGGCCCGCCACCGGGCCGACCCCCAGGGCCGCAGCTGCCCGGCGCAGTCTGGGCACGAAAGCTCCCCGGCGAGGAGGGCGCGTTCGACTTCGGCGGCGTCGGTTCCTACGATCTTCAGCAGTGCCTCCGGGCATCAGGAAGGACCCTCCCGTCACTGCCTAGTGACGACCGGGAGGGTCCTTGCGCGTCAGGGTCGTGTGCACGCTGCCTCCCGGACGCGAAGGAGGGCAACTCGAAAGCTGCCCCCACCGTCTTCACCCTCAATGTCG
>JANMRJ010000988.1:0-5426 GCA_031370985.1 Acidimicrobiales bacterium | reverse complement strand
CCGGCGACGAGGACCTGCCCGTTTGGCAGCAACGTTGCAGTTACGTTATGCCGGACGGCGGACATCGATCCGGCAGGCGCGAACGTGCCGCTCGCCGGGTCGTACAGCTCGGCCGAGGCAAAGTAGTCAGGGACACGTGTGTCAAAGAAGCTCCCCGTCACCAGCACCGAGCCGTCCTGGAGCACGGTGGCGGTATCGACCGACTGGGTCGTCCGCAGCCATCCGGTTCGGCTGAACCGGCCCGTCGTCGGGTCGTAGATCTCGGCCGAGGCCACCTGATCAGCCGTGCCGTCGCCTCCGACGATGAGCACCCGGCCGCTCTCGAGCAGCACAGCCTTGGGGTCGGACCGTGCCGTCGTCATCGATCCGGTCGGGCTGAACCGGCCGCTCGCAGGGTCATACAGCTCGGCCGAGGCAAGGGGGCCACCGACGCCGCCGCCTCCGGCGATGAGAACGCGGCCGTCCGCCAGCAGCGTGGCCGTGTGGTCGCGACGCGCCGTCCTCATATGCCCGGTCGGAGTGAACCTGCCCGTGGTTGCGTCGAACAGTTGGGCCGTCGCCAGGAAGGTGGTCCCGCCCTGACCACCGGCCACAAGGACCCGGCCGCTCAGCAGCATTGTGGCCGTGTGGCCGGTCCGCCCGGCGGCCGTTTCTGGCGGCGGCACGCTGGCGGCGCTCGTGGGCGCCACCGATAACATGGGCTTCGGGATGGGCGTTGGGCTCTGCTGCGCGGTCGCACTAGGGCTCGGACTCAGGGTCGGCGTCTGGCCGGCACTCGGCAAACCATGACGCCAAGCCCCATACAGCACTGCGCCTGCGACGAGGACCAGGACGAGCGCGAGCATCGCCGCGCGAGCACCGGCCGGAGCTTCAGCCCGAAGCTGGACCGTCGACTTCAGTGGCCGTGGAGAGCCGATCAAGGTCAGCAGCGGCCGATCGTAGCTTCGCTCGCGAGGTGGCCTCGTGCGGAGCAGCTCTTCGATCCGTTCGGGATCCATCAGTACACCTCCCGCGCGAGTCGGCGGCGGAGCGTCGCGAGCGCGGTCGTGGCGTGGCTCCGCGCCGCGCCGGACGTAATCCCAAGAACGAGCCCGATCCGATCGAAGGGAAGGTCGGCGCGATAGCGCAGGTAGAGGACCGCGCGCTGGCGCTCAGGAAGGCCGTCGACGGCCTGCCAGAGGGCGTCGGCGTCGGCCGAATCGGTTGGGTCGGTCGCATGTTCGCTGCGCCGTGCGGTAAGCCACTGGAGCGAGATGGCGACGCGGCGGCGCACGCGATGCTGGTCGACGGCCAGGTGATAGGTCGTCCGAAAGGCCCAGGCATCGACATCGTGGACGTCTCTCGCAGCCGCTAGCTCACGCCACAGTCTCAGCATCGTCTCCTGGACGGCGTCCGCGGCATCTTCGTCTGGCAGTCCGAGACCAAGCGCAAACCCATACAGATCCTGGCCCCGCCGGGCGTGGAGCGACAGTACCCGGCGCCGATGCTCCGCCTCCTGGCCGGCGAGAAGCGCGCTGTCGGCCTGGGGCGCCAGGTCCTTGGTCATCACATCTCATAGACGCCGCAGGCAGGGGAAATGCTTAGGGCTTCCTGCGAATCCCTCGAGACCCCTGTCGGCGGCATCAGCAGGAGGCCGACAGAAGCCGCGGTACCGAGACTCCTCTAGCTCTGAGCGATTGCCGAAGGGTCGAGAAGAGCCATCCTCGCCACCATCAGGTCGTCCTGCAACCGATCGGAGCTGTTCGTCGGGGAGGTGAACCTCGCCAGCGCTCAGTGTTCGTTAGATGACACCCGGTCCGGCGGTTTCGGCTGGCTCTCGGATGCATGCAAGACAGTCTGTCCAGGACTTGGCGCGCATTCGGTCGGACGAGCGCGGGTCCGGCGTTGCCTCAAGCTACGGGCGGCTCGCCTCCGGTGTGCGCAAAGAGCTTGCAGACGATCTTCCACGCGCCGTCGATCCGGGCGAGCAGAAAGTAGTCGACGAAGGACACACTTCCCCAATAACCCTCCTCCGCGACCGTGGCTGCGGCGGCGTCACCGGTCTGGTTCACTGAGACGACGCGGGCTCGGTAGCTGCCTGTGTCCGCCGGCCCCTCGTCGGCCATCGCGAAGAGCTCTTGGATGGGGACGTCGTAGCGGGTGCCACCCAGGGCACCGAACATCCTGGAGTCGGCGTGAAAGGCCTCCTTGAGTTTGCCCGAGTCGCCCTTCGCCTCGCCGTCGCTGCAGAGCTGGAGGACTTTGCAGATCGCGTCGTAGTCATCGATCGGGGTCGGTGCACTGACGGTGCTGTCAACGATCTCGGTCATGCGCTACCTCCTCTTGAAGCGACAGGCCAACTCGACCGGTGGCCTGATGGAACCCGAGCGTACAGGGTCGAGCGCGCTCTCCTGACGGCGCGTCGCAGAACAGGACGCCCTGGTCACATAGCGTGCCGTGCTTCGATCAGGCGCGGCCGGCGGCGGTCTCCTCTTCACGGGTTCGGCCCGCGAGCTGGATCAGGTCCTCGTGCAGCTCGAACCAGATCCCGTGATAGCTGTCGACCCGCGGTGACGCCACGTAGCGGCCATCACCGCCGCGCGCCCCATCGAGCGCCCGGCCGAGCCTGACACCGTAGCCGGCCAGACGCGGACAACCGGCCGCCACCGGCCCGTGCCACGCCATCGCTTCGGCGTGGACGGCGGCCAGGTCGTCGAGAACGGAGCGGTCGTGGTCCGCATCGCAATGATCGTTGGCGACCTGGTTGCCGGTGCCGTCGTCGCGGAGCTGCCAGGCCGTGACCGTCTCCTTGACCCGGTGATCGAGAACGACGAAGGCGTCGAGCGCGGCACCGGCAGCCTCGATCCCCCAGGCCGCGTGCTGGGCGGCGAGCAGCCGTGCCACGTGGGTCGATCCCGCCTCGGTCAGACGATGGGCGCCCGCGACCATGCTCGTCAGGCCGTCGATCTGGAGCTGGTCCAGGATCGGCTGGACGACATCCACCGTCGACAGCAGCGCGTCCGCCACGGCCTGTGCCTGGGCGAAGCCCTTGATCCCGATCGCCTGCAGGCAATCGTCGGGCGTCACCTCGCCCTCCGCCGACAGCGGCGGTGTCGGGCCTCCCCCGCCGGCTTCCTCCCCGATCGGGATCCCGAGCTCGCGGGCCCAGTCGAGCAGGATCCGCGCCTCCTGCACGATCTCGGTCGTGGCCGGGATCGCGCCCGCGAACACCTCGCCCGAGCTTCCGTCGATCGTGATGACCTCGCCGGCGGCGAACACCCGGCCGCCGAGCGCGACCGCACCGTCGCGCACGTCGACGCCGGCCGCGCCGACCACGGCCGGGATCCCCCAGCCGCGGGCAACGACCGCGGCGTGGCTCGCGAGCCCGCCGCGCGAGGTGAGGATGCCGGCCGCTCGGGCCATCCCGTGGACGTCGTCGGGGGAGGTCTCGGCCCGGACGAGGATCACCGTCCGGCCGGCCTCCGCAGCCTCCTGCGCCGCCTCGGGACTCGTCACGATCTCCCCGGTCGCCATCCCGGGTGACGCCGGGAGCCCGGTAGCGAGCGGCACGACGAAGCTGCTCCGCCCGACGGTCCGGGTCGGCGGATGGGCGAGCTGCTCGGCCACCCGGGCGACGGCCGCCGCTCGGGTCAGCGGGAAGGCCTCATCGGTCGCCATGTCGAGCGCGATCCGGAGAGCGGCCTGCGGACTGCGCTTGCCGACCCGGACCTGGAGCATCCAGAGCCGGCCCGCCTCGATCGTGAACTCGATGTCGCACAGGTCGGCGACGTGGCGTTCGAGACGCGCCGCGTCCTCGCGCAACTCCTCGGCGACGCCGGGCAGGCGCTCGCCGAGGACGGCGATCGGCTCGGTCCGATGGGTGCCGGCGACGACGTCCTCGCCCTGGGCGTCGAACAGGACGTCGCCGTAGAGCGTCGGCTCGCCGGTCGCGGGGTTGCGGGTGAAGAGCACGCCGGTCGCCGACGTCGTGCCGCGGTTCCCGAAGACCATGGTCTGGACCGTGACCGCGGTGCCGAGATCGTCGGGGATGCCCTCGCGTTGGCGGTACGCGCGGGCCCGATCGCTGTTCCACGAGCGGAACACGGCCTCAACCGCGAGCCGGAGCTGGTCCCACGGATCGTCCGGGACATCAGGGACGCCGACGATCGAGCGAAAGCTGGCGACGAACCGGTCGCGACAGGCGCGGGCGAAGGCCTCGTCGCCCGACGACCGGGCGAGCCCGGCCTCGGTCTCGTCGTTCAGGCCGAGGTTCAGGATCGTATCCATCATCCCGGGCATCGAAACCGGCGCACCCGATCGGACGCTGACCAGGAGCGGGTCCGCCGGGTCGCCGAACCGCCGGCCAACCGCAACCTCGACCGCCGCCATCCGCGTCCGTAGCTCGGCATCGAGACCGTCCGGCCAGCCGTCGGCGAGAAAGAAGCGACACGACGCCGTCGTGATCGCGAAACCGGGTGGCACCGGCAGCCCCAGCTCACGGGCCATGACCCCGAGGTTCGCGGCCTTGCCGCCGACGAGCGCCTTCGCCTCTGCGAGGGTCGGCGCGACGGGCTCGTCGAGCGAGTACGTGAAGGTCATCGGCGGAGCGCGCGCCAGACGTTCTCGGGTGTCAGCGGCAGCTCCCGGATCGCAACTCCCGTCGCATCCCGCACGGCAGCAGCCACCGCCGGGGCGACGCACAACAGCGCGCCCTCGCTCATCCCCTTCGCGCCGTACGGCCCCGGTCCGTCGCCGTTCTCGACGATCGCGCTCTCGATCCGGACCGGCAGGTCCATGCTCGTCGGGATCCGGTAGTCGATCGCGCCGAGGTTCCGGATCCGGCCGGACTCGTCGTGGATGTAGTGCTCCATGAGGGTGTGGCCGAGGCCCATGATCGCGGCGCCCTCGTCCTGGCCGCGGACCTGCATCGGGTTGAGCGCCTTGCCCACGTCGGACACGGTCACGTGGCGGTGGACGACGATGTCGCCGGTCTCGCGGTCGACCTCGACCTCGACCGCGGTGCAATTGAACTCGTAGAACGCGGCCGTCCCGCCGAGGGGATGGTCCGGTTCGGCCTCCTTGCGCATCTCGCCCAGCCCGGTGACCTCGCCGCCGAGCCGGCCGAGGCCGCGAACGAGGACGTCGCGGATCGGCAGGACCCGATCGCCGATCCGGACTTCGCCGCGATCGACGACGATCCCGGCCTCGTCGACCGCCTCGAGCCGGGCGGCCATCGCCCGGACCTTCCTCTGGATGTCGCGGCAGGCGAAGAGCACCGCGTTGCCCATCAGCACCGACGAGCGGCTGGCGGAGGTCTGCTGGTCGTAGGGCACCACCGCTGTATCGCCCATGACGACGGTCACCCAGTCGAGCGGCGCGCCGAGCTCCTGGGCCGCGATCTGGGCGAAGATCGTTCGGGCGCCCTGGCCCATGTCCGAGGTGCCGGC
>JANMRJ010000960.1:0-6342 GCA_031370985.1 Acidimicrobiales bacterium | reverse complement strand
CACGCGGGCGACGACCGGCGTCGTGTACTTGGAGGGCTCGCAGCGGGTCAGCGCGACCCGTGACGGTCGCCCGCTGGGTGGCGAGGCTTACGTCGAGCTCACTGGCTACGCGCCAACCGGTGGCGGCTGACCCGGATCAGGCGGAGGTCCGAGCGGCGGTGCGAGTTGTGCCGGCGCGGTCAAGACAGACCGGGTTCAGGGAGCGATCGCTCCGGATGCCGGAAGCTCCAGCCCGGCCGACTGTGCCGCCGATCGCATCGCGGCATCGATCGTCGCGAGCTCGCCGAGCTGCTTGATCATCGACGTTGCGGCCGTGCGATACGCGGACGCGTTGCGGACCGAGGCGAGAAGCCCGTTCGCAGCCAACTCGTGGGTCGTCGAATAGAAGGTCGCGAGCGTGGTCGCCGCGCTGCCGGCTCCGGACCACGCCGCGACATACCCCGCGAGCTGCTGGCCGTAGAGCGAGTCGGCCGATACGCCGCGCAGGATCTGGGCAACGGCGGAGGCATCGAAGGCCCGAGCCGCGAGCGCCGTCCGGAGACTCGCCTCCTCCGCCGCCAGCCGATCGTTCGTCGCGACCGACTGGATCAGGGCCGAGCGAGCGAGCGGCGGGATGCTCCTCGTGTCCGGCGATGCGGTCGGGGTCGGAGCCGCCGTCGCGGGCGGCGGCGTGGCCGTCGGGCCTGCGGCCGCGCCGTTCGAGCCGGTGGCCGGGCCGCCGGGATCATTGGCGACCGCGGCCGGAGCCCGAGCCGGGGCGTGGCTCAGCCCGAACACGATCCCGCCGCCGGTGCCGGCGAGCAGGCCGACGGCAAGGCCGATGGCGACGAAGCTCGATGCCTTGCCGAGGGTGACGCCGGCGAGGAGACGCGTCCCGCAGCCGGGGCAGCGGCGGGCGCCGAGGGCGAGCGGGCGGGAGCACGACGGGCACTCGAAGATCGTCTGGTCGATCTCGCCGATCGCGATGGACGTCGGAGGCGCGATCGTCGGTTGATGGGCAGCGCTGGCGGCGGACGCGCGGCGGCGCGGCCGGCGAGCTGCATCGACTGTCATTTCGCGTCAGGCCTCCCTCGCGGCCACAGCCACGACGTCGGCGGCAAGGTGCCGTCAGGTGCAGTGTCGGCGTCGCGGGTGCGGCTGGGCGTCCACCGATGGTCCCGCTCCGGTCCGTACGTTCGGCGGGCGGACGGTTGAAACCTCCTGAGCCCGGGCCGTCTCAAGGAGGCAGCACCCCGCTGTCCAGGACGCTCTCGGGGAGATCCATGACGAATCGCCTCCCGACCCCATCCGACGCGTCGACACCGACCCAGGGCCAGAATCCGGCCGCGAAGCCGGTCCCGACGTCCGAGCCCGTCCCGACCGTTGCCCGTCGCGGCGGGCGCGCGGAACGCCTCGGAGGCGGCGCGTTCCTCGCGGCGATCGCGCTCGTCGGGATCGTGCTCGTGGTCGCGACCGACCAGATCGTGCCGGCCAGCTCGGCCCACCAGGCCCAGCTCCGGATCTGGCTCGCCTCGCGCGCGGCGGGCGTCATGAGCCTCATCCTGCTCGCGTTCCAGATCATCGTCGGACTGGTCCTGAGCCACCCGGTCAACAAGACCACATGGAAGCTCTCGAAACGCCTCTTTCCGTGGCACGAGAACGTGTGGCTGTTCGTCCTCGGATTTCTCGGCGTCCACATCGCAAGCATCCTGTTCGACCCGTTCGCCGGGGTCGGCGTGGCGGGCGCCTTCGTGCCCGGACTTTCGAGCTATCGGAGCGCACCGGTCGCGCTCGGGACGCTGTCGCTCTACGCCCTGCTCCTGACCGGCATCACCGCCCGCTACACGAAGATTCTGCCGGCCGGGGCGTGGTTGACGATCCACCGGGTGGGGATCGTCGTGTTCGTCCTCGGCTGGATGCACGGGCTCCTGGCCGGCACCGACTCCATGGCGCTCATCGCGCTCTATACGGCAATCGGCGGCGCCGTCGGCGGGGCCGCCGCATATCGCTACTGGGTCACCCGCCAGGGCCGCCCGACGTTCTCGTCATCGCTTCCGGAGGGTTCACGATGAAGGTGGATAGCCGCATTCGACGCGGTCTGGTCCTGGTCGGAGTGGCCGGCAGCCTGTTGACCGGGGCGGCCTCGATCCGGGCGGCTGCCCAGTGGACGGCGGCGTCCGCGCCGCTCGCCGTCTCGCCGGCATCCGCCGAGAGCCTGGCCACCCGGCTGGCCGACGAGGAGGCCCGCTCCGCAGCGCTCCAGGCGCAGATCGACAAGCTCCGATCCGGAACATCCGACCTGACGGTCGCGCTCGATGCAGCCCGGACGCAGATCACGACCGACACGGCGACCGCTACGGCCATGCGGACGCGTCTGGCGACGGCCAAGGCCCGGCTCGCCGCCCTCGAGGCTTCGATTGCCAGTGCCCGAGCGGCGGTTGCGGCGCGCGGAGCAGGTGGCGGCGGATCGTCGGCCGCGGCCGCGCCGGCCCCGCTCGCGCCGACCCACGAGGTCGAGACCGGTGGCTGAGGCCCTCCGTCGACCGCTGCCCGCTTCATCGGTCGGCGCCAGGCCGTCGGTCCGGATCGGCGCAGTGCCGGCCCTGCCGGCGCACGTCGGAACGATGCTCGGGCTGTCCGTCGCCGGGTACGGCGTGGCCCTTGCCCTCGTCACCGGCCTCCAGGCGTCGAGCGAGGCCGCCGTCAACGCCGACCGGGCACCCGTCGCGGCGGCAATCGACCGGATCGTCGCCCGTCACGACCTCCTCGGTCGCGATCTCGATGACGCGTCGGGTCGCTACAGCTCGGCCGCCACGGGGTACCAGGCCGTGGTCGACGGCCTCGCGGGCGTCGAGGATCGCCTCGCCCGGCTGGCCAGCTCCGTCAAGGCGATCGACGGGGCGTCGAAGGCCCTGCCCGCGTCCGTCGCGCTTCCGCCGGTTGTCCGGTCCGTCCAGGTGACCGCGGCGAGGACGACCAGTCACGCGACGAGCGGCGGGTCGGCCGCTCCATAGCCGGGAGGCTCCCGGGCTAGCCTCCGGCGCGCCGCACCACGACGGGTCCGAGCCCGTTCACGACGCTCCGGACCGGTTCGCCGGCGACGGCTCGCCGGACGTTGTCGGTCACGAGCGAGAAGATCCGGGCCAGCGACTGAGCGGTCGTCGCGGCGGCGTGGCTCGAGAGCAGGATCCGGTCAGATCTGCGAAGCGGCGAGTCCGCTCCGAGCGGCTCGCGCTCGAACACGTCGATCGCTGCACCGCGCAGGCTGCCGGTCTCGATCGCGCCGAACAGCGCGATGTGGTCGACCACGCCGCCGCGTGACGCGTCGATGACGATGGCGCCGCGTGGCAGCTCGGCGAGGATCGCGGCATCAACGAGGCCGCGCGTCTCGGGCGTCAGGGACAGGTTGACGACGAGCACGTCCGAGCGGGCAGCCAGTTCGGCGAGACGCATCCATGTCGCCCCGCTCTCCTCGCCGGCCGAGCGCCGGCGGCGGGTCCAGTAGGCGACCTCGCAGCCGACCGCTCGGAACAGCCCGGCGACCCGGCTGCCGACGGCGCCGAAGCCGACGACCCCGACCCGCAGCCCGGCGATCTCCGTCGAGCCACGCTCCGGCAGCTCGAGCTGAGGCCAGTCGCCGTCCCGGATCCGCCCGTCGACCCAGACGAGCGAGCGGGCGACCGCGAACGCGGCCCCGAGGCACCACTCGGCCACGGACGGCGCGTTGAGCCCGGCCGTGTTGGCGACGACGACGCCGGCCGCCGTGAGGGCGTCGAGATCGATGTTGTCGAGGCCGACGCCGGGGGACATCACGAACGACAGGCGTCGGGCGAGCGCGACCTCGGTGGCATCCACCCGGAGCGCGCCCGACCAGTCGGTGACAACGATGTCGGCACGAGCGATGACCGCCCGGACGGCGTCCGGGGTGCGCTCGTCGGGAACGTCGAGCCGCAGGCCGGGGATCGCCCCGAACCAGGCGATCACCCGTTCACGCGGCACGGGCGCGAGCGAAAGGAGCCGCCAGTCGGTCGTGTCGTCGGTCATGGTGTCGGCCGAGGAACGGAGCCGCGTTCGTCAGCCGGTGACGAATTCGCCGCCATCGACCGAGATGATGTTGCCGCTGATCCAGTCCGAATCGGTCGCGCTCAGGGTCACGATCGCATCCGCGACGTCCTGGGTCGTGGTCATTCGGCCGTGCGGGTTGCGGGCGAGGGTGACGTCGATCATTCGCTGGTTCTCGGGGATCTTGCGCAGGGCGGGCGTGTCGGTGACGCCGGCCCGGATCGAGTTGGCGGCGATCCCGGTCCCGAGCCGGGCGAACTCCATGGCGAGCTGGCGGATGTGCGATTCCATCGCGGCCTTCGCCCCGGACACGACGCCGTATGAGGGCACGACGCGGCTCGTCCCCTCCGAGGTCATCGCGTAGACCTTCGAGCCGCGATCGAGGAAGCCGCCGCGATACAGGTCCTGGATCCAATAGACGAGGCTGTTGGCCATGACGTCCTGGGTCATCTCCATCTTCTTGCGGTCGACCGCAGCCTTCGGGTCGTCGGCAAGGAACGGCACCAGCGATCCGAACGCGAGCGAGTGCATGACGATCCGGACATATGGCTTGCGGCCCGCCGCCCGGCTCTCGTCGAAACGGGCGTGGAGCTGGGCGAGCGCGCCCGCTCGCTTCTCGTCGTCGGCCGCGTTCATGTTGATGAACAGGGCCTCGCTGCCGGCGGCGACGATCCCTGCCTTGACCTCCTCGACGTGGGTGAGCGCCGCGCGGAAGTCGAGATGGATGCCGGCGATCCTGTAGCCGGCCCGCGCGAGGGCAAGGCCGGTCGCCTCGCCCATGCCGCTCGAGGCACCGAGGATGAGCGCCCAGCGCTCGCGGTCGTCGGTCATCGGGTCCCTCCGCGTGGTCGGCTGGCGGGCGATCGCCCGTCCGTGCCGCGGCATCGAGCGGCCCGCGGAGTCTAGCGCGGTCCCGGCGCCGAGCGAGCCGGATCGATGCAGTCGTGCAGGCGAGACGACGACCGAGCGGATGTCCCCGACCTGTACCCGCCGGGCGGGTATCCGCTGGCGGCGCGGGTCGCGGGCGCCGGGCTGGTCTCGTGGCTGGCGTTCCGCCGCCAGGAGCTCTGACCGACCGAGCCCCCGGGCGGTCGGGAGGGAACCGGGTTCAAGGGATCGATTCGGCCGGTACCGGCGCGGGCGTCGCACCCGGCGCCACCCCGCCGCCCGGGCCGAAGTTGTTCCCGAAGTCGTCGGTCAGCGCCGCCGGCGGCGCCAGGATCTGGACTGGTTGGCCGGGATTGCTCAGCTGGAGCAGGATCTGCTCTGACGCGCCGGCCATCGAGATCTGGGTCCGCACCTCGCTGATGACCGAAGTTGCCTGGTCGATGAGCAGGTCCACGTCGAAATTCGGGATTGATGCTTGTGTCGCCGTGTCGAGCGGCGCGCCCAGGAGCCCGCCGAGCGCCACCGCGAGGCTCGGTCCGTCGATGTGGGCGATGACGTGATCGCAGGTCCCGAGCGAGCACGCGGACGCCTCGCGCAGGTCATAGGTGTTCGCCGGGTTCGACAGCAGGTTCGAGAGCATCGTCGCGACCTGGACGTTGGTCGGGCCGCCGATTCCGTTCGTCGGGAACTTCGACCAGCGCCCGGTCTGACTGTCGCGATTGAACGTCGCCGTCCGGGTGACAATGACGTCCGAGACGGTATTGGCTGGGCCGCCGTTGGCGATCTGCCCCTGCGGCAACTTCATCGTCGCCCGCCCGACGAACTGGCGGGTCGCGAGATCGATGTCGGCATCGAGGGCCATCGTCATCACGCCGTTCGCCTGGCCGCCACCCCCGATCGCGCCGACGTTCGCCGCGACCTCCCCATGGAGCCGAAGTGTCGGCAGGGACGCGGTTGCCGAGACGGCGTTGAGCAGGATCTGGCGCGGGTCCGTCGGTCGTGGAGGTCCGGCCGGTCCGCCGCACGCCGTCAGGACGACGGCGCCGGCAAGCGCGAGGATAGCCCGGGCGCTCATCCGGATCCGGCTGGTCCCGACCGTCATCGTTCCCTCCCAGGTCGTGCCCGCCGCGGCCCGGGTTGCGCCGGGACCCCGACCGCGTCGCTCAGACGATACCGGCCGACCGCAAGCGGGCCGTCTCGTCCGTGTCGTAGCCGAGCTCGGCGAGGATCTCGTCGGTCTGCTCGCCGAGCAACGGCGGGGGCGTCCGGACGGTGGCCGGCGTCCGGTCGAGGACGAACGGCGGGGCGACCTGGTGGATCCGACCGAGCCTCGGGTGCTCCAGCTCGAGCGCCGCGCCGGCCGCCCACGGCGAGGCAAGCGCGGCGCCGATGTCGTTGATCGGGCCGGCCGGC
>JANMRJ010000952.1:0-4408 GCA_031370985.1 Acidimicrobiales bacterium | reverse complement strand
GGTCAAGTTCGCTGGCGGTGCGGTCATCAAGACGGTTAACGGGGCGACGAACTCGACCGTTATCAGCGGTCTAACGAACGGCGTCGAGTACCGGTTCTCGGTCGTAGCGAGCAACCCGTCAGGTGACACCGAGGCGCTCGTGCCGTCCGATGGCGTCACACCGGTTGCTCCGTTCAAGACCGACACGAAGACCGCTCCGGTCGCCCAGGGCACGAACCACGCTCTCGTCGTCAACGAGGACGGCACCGTCTACGCCTGGGGCGTCAACGGGACCGGGCAGCTCGGCAATGGCACGACGACGACGAACGCTGCCGGGCAAGCGGTCCCGGGGCTTACCGATGTCGTTTCAGTGGCAACCGGCGAATCGCATTCCCTCGCCCTCCGGGCAGATGGCACCGTGTGGTCATGGGGCGCCAACGGCGCCGGGCAGCTCGGTCGGAGCACGTCCGGTGGGTACAGCTCGATACCGGCGCAGGTACCAGGTCTCACCGGGATCGGCGCCATCGTCGCCGGCCGGAACCACTCGGTCGCCCTTCGCTCGGACGGCTTGGTGTTCTCCTGGGGCGATGACAGCGCCTCCCAACTGGGCCATCCGCGCGCCGGGACTGCCCCGTTGATCGTCACCGGGATCGACCGGGCCATCTCGGTTGCTGCAGCGGAGAACTACTCACTCGCGGTCACGGCGGACGGGACGACGTGGCAGTGGGGAAATGGTGCGGCTCCCGTCCTGATCGCGGGCCTTACGAACGTCAAGGCGGTCGCCGTCGGCGGGCTCCACGCCATGGCGCTCGACGGTGCAGGCGGCGTCTGGGCCTGGGGCGATAACAGTGCCGGTCAGCTCGGCCAACACGACACAGCGCCCTACACCGGGCCGAGGCGGGTGACCGACGTGGAGGGCGCCGTCTCCATCGGTGCGGGCCGGATGAACTCGGTCGCCGGCCTAGCCGACGGCACGTTCAAGTCATGGGGGGCTGGCGACGGTTTCCAGCTTTCCCAGTCGTCGACGCCCATCCCCGTGCAGCCATTCCCCGGCCCGGTGATCACCGCGCCCAACTTCCCGCTGAACGCCGGCGACTCGGTCTCCTGCGGTGGCGACCGTTGCATCGTCGGACGAACCAATGGTTCGGTATGGGAGTTCGGTGGCTACCGCGAGCTGAGCACGGCCGATCGAGCGGTCATCGGTGCCGGCGGCAACCCGTTCGTCAAGCGCAAGCAGAAGGAGGACCAGAAGCTTGTTCGCAGAGTCGCAGCCTTGGCCGCTATCAGCTATCTGGTGCGAGAGGCTGTAAGGGTAGACGTGGTGGCCGACACAGGGATCTTTGCCGACCGACCGGGTGGGCCGGAATGCCGCCCTCTCATTGATGTCGTCGTGCTGAACAACCCATACCTGAGTCTCTTGAAGCCGGTGGCCGTCGATGAGGAACTCGCACGACGCAGGAGTGCGGCACAAGATGCGAGGGCCAGGGGCGTTCCCGGAGGGGCGACCGTCCAGCCAATCCCCAATGGACTCGTGGACCCAGCGACCATTGCGGCGCTGCAATCACCGGATTTCGATGCCAACGACATGTTCATTCTTCAGGCGGCGAAGGACCGTGGCGTGCCGGTATTGACTTCCAACAACGCAATGGTGAACCAGGTCCGCAGCAACCCTCCGAGGAATGCGGTATGGGGCGATGTCCTGGTCATTCCCGTGTGCGGGTAAGCGGCCGTGCCCAGCGCGTTCGTGCGAGCAGACCGCACATGCCACGCATGTCGCTGCGCCTTGGAGTGGCCAGACCTTGTCGAGTTCTGGTGGGGATTGTGCCCAGCCGCTCTGGATATCCCTGAGTACGTCTACGATGTCGGGGACCGCATCCAGTGGCGTCGCTGTACCGACGGCTCGGTCCTGTCATCGACCTGGTTCCGGGATGGTTCAGTCAACGTCGGCGACCCGCTCGTAGCCGACCGGGTCTTGGTAGACACCGACCCGAACTCGGACTTCCCCGGGAAATGCCCGAGCTGCGATATCGACTTCGCAGGCACTATCGTCCGCATCGAGGGCGGCGTGATCTCCCGTGCGGGACTTGTGTCTGATGGTGAGCTCGAGTTCCTGCCGCCGCTGAGTATCGGAATCGAGAACGACATCCCCGAGGTCTTCGGGCACGCCGATACGGCATGCAGCGAGCTCGAAGGGATTGATCGCGTCGGCCCGGCGGTCGTCGCTGTGCTCGTATCGCCGTCGGCTCACCGACTCATGGCCCCGCCGGCTGTGCCTCCAACATGGGTGTCGGAGGCGATGCGCTACCTCAGTGAACTCAATGTCGATCGGGTACATGTGGCGTGGTATGGCACCGACTCGGTCGTTACGTTGGCGGAGGCCCAGGAGCGAATGGACGATCGCCGGGCGAAAGGCCTGACCTGCCTCGTAGTGGCCGGAGATCCTGCGACTCGAGTTCGGGCCGCAAGCCTCCGTCAGAGAGGCACCGGGCTGGACCTGGCGCTTGCCACAGGTGGGCCATCGCTGGCTGGGTTGGCCCTCATCGAGGAGGCCGATACCCTGCGGGAGTTCATGGAAAGCCTGGCACCTGAGTTGGCATCGGGCTACGTGTCCATGGAGCACACGTTGCTACCAAGCGACCCCCGCGGCTACGGCCTCGGTCCCTCCTGGATGGAGGGCCGCGATTGGGCGATGAATGACCCGCACCTGACTGCCCAACTGGCCGACGTGAGCGTTCTAGACGCTTTCCCGTATCAGGTCCTCGGTCCCGGCCACATCAAGGCTCTAGGCACTGTCCCGGCGGGAGCACGCCAGCTCGGCCCTGACCACTGGGGTCTGAGCATTGGGCGACTGGAGGACTGGTTCCCGGGCCAGCCGAGCCGGGTCGAGATCCGCAGCGTTGGCCGCCTGCTCCTTTCGCCGTGCCTTCTCACCCTGAGCGAACAGCGGGCATCCCTAGACTGGTCACTTGACACTGGAACGTCGTGATGACCTGGTGGACAGGATCAGTTTGGCACCAGCGGGGTCGTAAACGGGCCGTGTACAGCCGGCACTCGTTTCTGAACCCCGACAATTGTACGAAACGGGGGTCAGGAGGGCGTGGACGGCCGTTGGCAGGCAGGCGGGCCTCGGTTCGGCCCGCGGTTCGCCGTCATCTCGAGTTCCATGCTCAGCGTAGCTGTGAGGCCGAAGGCGACGGCCAGCGCCACAGCCGTGGTCGGACCGAAGGCAAAGGGCGCCGAGGCGGTGGGCGGGCTTGCTTGGCCGCTGAACTGTGAGACCAACCATGCTGTGCCCCAGTGGCCCAGCGCCCACAGCCCGGCCATGGCGGCTGACCCGGCTACGACGCCGGCGGCGCCGGCCACGACTAGCACTCTGGCCCAGGCCGGCTTGCCCAGTTGCGGGCTGACCCGTGGCCCTGTCGCTCTCCCGGGCGGCGCCAGCAGCCGCCGACGTGGGCTTGGTCAGAGCGTGTCCGCCGAGCCGATCGGCCAGGAGGTGCCAATGACGGCATCGACGCTTCTCGGGGGCTGAGGGGCAGCCGAACGTAAGGGCGCGCCGGAGCCTCGGGGCGTCCCGCCACTGGTCCGGCCCGGTACTCTGCCTGCGCATGGACCCTGCCGGACTGCGGCCGCTGGGTGTCGGCGAGATCCTCGATGTCGCCATCAAGATCTACCGGGCGCGCTTCGGCGTCCTCGTCCGGGCCGTCGCCGTCGTCGTCGGGCCGGTGTTCGCGCTGTCCGCCGTTATCCGGATCTCCATCCCGCAGAGCAACAATCTGTTTGACGCCTCCCAGCCGGGGGCAACGCCGAAGTTCGACGCCGATCAGTTCTGGGCATTCCTTGCCGGAACGCTCGTCATCTTCGTGCTTGGGTTCGTCGCCGCCCAGGTAGCCACCGGCGCCTGCTTCAAAGCGGTCGGCGGCGCCTACCTCAACGAGGACCCCGGCTGGCGGGAGTCGCTCCGGTTCGCCCGGGAACGTCTCGGCTCGCTCCTGTGGCTCTCGTTCCTGGTGGTCATCATGATCGGACCGGCCTTCCTGGCCTGCATCGTGCCGGGCCTCTACCTCTACGTGGTCTGGTCGGTCGCTGCGCCTGTGCTGCTGCTGGAGGGGGTCAGAGGACGGGGCGCGCTGAAGCGGTCACGCGCCCTGGTCAAGGGACGGTACTGGCCAACGGCCGGCGTGCTCGTGCTCGTCGGCGTACTGACCGGCGTCGTCCAGGCCATCTTCCTCGGCGTGCTGACCGGCCTCGTCAGCATCGTCGGGAACGAGGTTGCGACCGCCGTCGCTAGTGCCATCGGCCAGACCGTGAGCAGCGCGCTCACCACGCCGCTTTCCGCCGCCGTGCTCACCGTCTTGTACTTCGACCTGCGGGTCCGCAAGGAGGGTTTCGACCTGGAGTTGTTGGCGCGCCGGCTCGGTGTCGAGCC
>JANMRJ010000907.1:0-2049 GCA_031370985.1 Acidimicrobiales bacterium | reverse complement strand
CGGCGGCGGACTGGGTGGCGGCCCGGGCTCGGGAGACCGGGCTCGTCGTCCACCCCGGACGCATGTCCTACGAGCTGCGGCCGCCCGTCGAGTGCGACAAGGGACTTGCCATCGCCGCCGCCGCCGGGGGCGGCAACGTGTGCTTCCTGGGCGACGACCAGGGCGACCTTGCCGCCTTCGACGCCCTCGACCGCATGGCCGCGGCCGGCGCCACGGTTGTGAAGGTTGGCGTGGCCAGCCCCGAAGCGCCGGCGGAGATCCTGGAACGGGCCGACGTGGTGGTCGACGGTCCCGAGGGCTCCCTCAGCTTCCTCCGTGCGCTCGTGCTGGAGGGTCTGGAAGGCCCGTAGCCGAGCCGGCGACGCTCATCATGTCGTCGAACCAGTCCCGAGGCGTCCGGGCGGCGGCCGCCTTGGCCACCGCCTCGGCGTGGACCTTGCGCTCACCGGCCGGCATCGTCAGGGCCGCGGCCAGCACGTCGGCGGTGCCGGCGACATCGAAGGGGTTGACCTCCAGGGCCACGGCGCCCAGTTCGTCCCAGGCCCCCGCCTCCCGGCTCAGGGCCAGCACGCCGTCGTTGGCGTTGAGGACCGGGCCCTCCTTCGCCACGAGGTTGAGCCCATCGCGTACCGGGTTGACCAGCAGCACGTCGTAGCGAACGAGCGCGGCGATCGAGCGGGGGAAGTTGTCGGTGGTGTCGAGCACGATCGGCGTCCAGCCCGGCGTGGCCCACCGGTCGTTGATGGCCTTGGCCACCGACTCGACCTCCTGGCGGTAGGCCAGGTACTCGGGCAGGCTCTCCCGTGACGGGTAGACGAGGGCGAGGAACACCACCCGGCCCTGCCACTCGGTGCGAGTGCGCAGCAGGTCGTCGAAGGCCCAGAACCCCCGCAGGATGTTCTTTGACGGTTCGATCCGGTCGACGCGGACGAGCAGCTGGCGGTCGCCCCTCACCTCGTCGACCCAGGCCAGCTCGCGAACGCAGTCGTCCTCGCCGGCCATCGCCGCGATGTCGTCGTGGTGGGGGCTGAGCGGCGACACGAACGTGGCCGGCGTGAAACCCAGCACCTCGGCGCAGCACGCCTCGAAGTTGGCCGCCCACCGCCGGGCGTGGAACCCGCAGGACGCATGGCTGCCCATGCCCACCAGCAGCTCCTCGGCCACATCCGACGGCAGCACCCGCAGGGCGCCGGGCTCGCAGAACGGGATGTGGCTGAAGTGGACGGCCCGCAGATCGCGCCGTTCCTGGGCCAGCCACGTGCCCACGAGGGCCAGGTGGTAGTCCTGTACGAGCACGATGGCGCCCTCGGGGGCCTCGTCGATGACGGCCTGGGCGAAGGTGCGGTTCACGTCGCGATAGGCGTTCCACGCCTCCCGCCAGCCGCGGTCGAGCCGAGGCCGGCGGGACAGGTCGAACAGGCCGTGGTGGAGGAACCAGAGGGTGGCGTTGGACACCACGTCGTAGGCCATCTGGTAGGCCGCGGGGTTCACCGCCAGCGACCGGAACTTGAAGCCCTCGGTGTCGATCACGCCCGCCGCCGCCGCGGCCACATCGGCCTCGGTGCTGGCCGCGGCCATCCACGTGGCGCCGATGTCGCGCACCAGCTGGCCGAGGCTGGAGACGAGGCCGCCCCCGCCCCGTTTGGCCACCAGACCGCCGTCCTCGCCGAAGGAGAACGAGACCGGCCCCCGGTTGGAGAGGACGACGACCGGGGGGGCACGCACTGTGGGCCAACATAACCGGCGTGCTCGTCGTCGCTGCCCCTGACAAGTTCCGCGGGACAGCGTCGGCCGCGGACGTGGCCGCGGCGATCGCGCGGGCGGTGGAGGCGGCCGGCGGGACCTGCGACCAGGTCCCCCTAGCCGACGGCGGGGAGGGCACGCTGGAGGCCCTCGGCGGCGCCCGGCGGGTCACGACCGTGCGCGGCCCACTGGGCGACCCGGTGGAGGCCGAGTGGCGGATGCAGCCCGACGGCACCGCGGTGGTGGAGATGGCTCGGGCGTCGGGGCTGGCCCTCGCTGGCGGCGCTGATGGGAACGACCCGCTGC
>JANMRJ010000888.1:0-3877 GCA_031370985.1 Acidimicrobiales bacterium | reverse complement strand
CCCACCTGCCCTGCGCCCCGGTGGAGGCCCGGGTGGCGGCCAGCTGCTTCCCCCAGGGCCACCCGGCGCTGGTCGGCCCAGCGGCCACCGTCGAGGCCGTGCTGGCCCTGGCCGGCACCGCCCGCTTCGTGCACCTGGCCTGCCACGCCGGCTACCACGCCTCCCCGCCCCTGGCCGCGGCCGGGGAGCAGGCCGACGGCCCGCTCAGCCTCGCCCGGCTCATGGACGGCCAGCAGCTGGCCGGGGCCCGCCTGGTCGTGGCCTCGGCCTGCCAGAGCGGCATCACCGGGGCCATCGAGCTGCCCGACGAGGCCCTGGGGCTGCCCACCGGCTGGCTGCTGGCCGGCGCCGCCGGCGTCATCGCCACCCTGTGGCCGGTCGACGACCTGGCCGCGGCCCTGATGGCCGCCCGCTTCTACGTCGAGCTGGGCCCCACAACCGGCCCGATCGACCCGGCCCGGGCCCTGGTCGGCGCCCAGGCCTGGCTGGCCCAGCTCGGCACCGCCGAGCTGCTCGGACTGCTTCGCCGAGCGGGCCGGGCCCCCACGCCGGCCAACCCCCTGGGCGGGCTCGACCCCGCCCTGGCCCGGCGCCTCATCGAGCACTTCGAGGGCGCCGAGCTGTCGGGGCTGGCCCTGCCCTTCGCCCACCCGAGCTACTGGGCCGGCTACGTCCACGTCGGGGCGTGAGCCCGGCGGGCGGGGCGGGGTGGTTTCCGTCACCGCCGCGAAGTGGCGGCGACAGAGAGGACGATGACGCCCAGCGAGGCTTGGGACGGACAAGGAGGAGGCGTATCCGATGGATGAGCAGGACCCGGAGGGACCACCCGGGCCCGAGTCGCCTCTGTCCGAGGCCCTGGCGGCGCTCGACCAGTGGGCCCGACGCATGCGCACCGAGATCCGAACGCTGAAGATGACCACTCCTGCCGAGCTGATCGCCCAGATCCGTCGCGTGATCGAGGACTACTACGCCGGCCACCCTGACCCTTCTGACGGCCGCACCCCCGCCGAGGTCGCTGAGACGCTGGCCAACCGCCACCTGGGCAACGCCATGGATAGCGACCGGGCCGCGGTGGCCGCCGAGCGATGGCTCGCCGGGCGCAACGCACCGCCGGAATGCGAGCGGGCCGACATCCTGCAGGACACGCTGGAGTCGATCGGCCGCTTCTTCGATGGTGGTGGTCGAGCCGACTCGCCCGAGGCGGTCGGGGCCGAGTGGGCCAAGCGTCGTTGGATCGACGCTTGGCGGCGCCACAAGCGCGGGCTGCAGACCGTCTCGGTCAACCCACTGACACCTGAGGGCGACGAGCCGCCCAGCGCTCTGGCCATGGCCCACGACCCGGTCAACGAGGCCGCCTTCGACCTCGTCGACCATCTACTCGACCGGCCGGCCGATCAGGCGCGGCGCCTCGCCGGCGCTCGCCTCGTGGCGGCGCGCTTGAGCCCACCTGGCCCGGACGGCCTCGATCCCGACCGGCCCGCCCGTTGTCCCGAGCACTGCCACCGCCGGCCCCACGCACGAACAGACGACGCCTACCACGACGTTGACCTGGCCGTGGTCCGAATGGCGTACTTCCTGGCTGAGCCCTACGTCGATGACTTCCCCGCGGACTGGTGCCAGCTGCGTTGGGCAGCACTGGGCTCGGCGCATCCCGATCGCTACAACACCTGGGTGCCAGGCCCCCAGCCGGGCGGCGCCAACGTGGACGCGGTCCATCGCTCCCGGGCCAGCCGGTGCCTCCTGTGGCGGCTGTGGCTGGTGTCCGAATACCTGGAGGAGGTGGCCGACTTGGTCATGGTCGTGGCTCCCGGAGAGCTGCGCCAGGCGATGGTCAAATGGGTGGCCCTGCCAGCACAACGCCGGCCTGACCGGGTGCCGTGGGCAACCATTTTCGATACCTGGCGCTGGTGCGAGCAGCTGGCGGAGGGGTTGCTGGTACGGGCCGGCCCCGATGGGCGGTGGGCAGCCCTGCGCCGCTCCGAGGCCCTCGCCTACCGCACCGCCGCCGAGGAACTGCGCCGTCTCGTGGCCACCGACGGCGTGGCGGCCGAACACCAGGGCGAAGTCGAGGCACTGTCGGTGTGCCTCGTCGATCTGGCCGACCGCCTCAGCCCAGCAAAGGAGTCTTGACATGGACATCACCGAGTTGGGGCCCGACGTACGGGTCCACTACGACACCCCTGAGGGATGTTGGCTGGTCGCGCCCGAGCCCGGGCTCGGCCCGGTCGTCGGGGGCCCGGCCGGCGTCGTCGTACTTGTCCCCCTGCCCGGGGCCCAGCTCGCCGCCGACGTTGCCAGCCCGACGTGGCTTGTGGAGGGGCGGTTCGGGATCCGATCCGCTCCCCCCGACCCGGCCGGCGTGGCCCTGGCTGAGCGGATCTGGGGTCCCGCCGTGGCCAAGGTTATCGCCGATGACGACCGCTCGGTGGAACAAGTCATTCCCCTGGATCTGGCCCGGCGGCCGGCCCGAGCCGCCGCCGCCGCTCTTGCCCACCACGTGGCCGCCCGGCCGCCCGGCCATGATGCCGCTTCGTCCTGGGCGCTAGTGGTGGGAGCCCTGGCCGGCGCCATCGGACTCGACGCCTACGCCGGGGTACAGCGCCAGCTGGGCCAGTCGTGGCTTGACGAGCACCGCGACCAACTGGCCGAGACAGTTCTCGCCAGCGGCAGCGTCCGAGCCGCCGCCCTGGCCGCGGCGACCCGCCGACTACACGACTTGGCCCCCGACCCGGTCCTCGACGACCTGGTCGGTCTGTTGGACCAGTTGGTTCGGCGAGCCGGGGACATCGACCACACAGTCACCGAAGGGGCCGCAGCTCTGTCCGAAGGGGACCAGCTCGCCCGGATCCTCCGGGGGTGGTCGGCTCACGCGCTCTTGGCCGTGAGCGCCCGTGGGTTCGACAGCAGCGGCCGGGCGGTGCCGGCATGGCTTCGCCGGGCCGAGCTACCCCCTGACACCTTGTCCCTGCCCGTCGGCCTGCTGGCCGGTCCCGTCGAGCTCACCTGGGACGACGGCACGCGCACCCTGGCGGCGAAGGCGGAGCTGGCGCCGTCGAGCGCACTGCCCCCCGCTCTGTGGCTGCGGGTCTACGAGGGCGACACGGGCGTGGTAATAGCAGGCCAGCGCTGCGCCGTGGCCGGAGACCGCCTGTCGGCCGAGGTTCATCTGAGCCGGGCCATGACCACCGCGCCCGTCGACGTCGACGTGACCGCCGATCCCGGCGCCGCCCCGCTCATCGGTGATGACGCGGTGTTCCGGGAAGCCACGAACAACGCCAACTTGGCCACCGGGCTCGAAGCCCACGCACGCCACCGCGAGGCGGTGGTGGCCTACCGTCGTGCCGCCCGCCGCTTCGACAGCATCGGCCACGCCGGCCTGGCCTCGCTAGCCCACCGCTTCGCCGAGCGGGCTGGACGGAATGGCGCTGACGCTGGAGGGCCCGAGGCGGCCCGACTGGCAATCGACGTCGACGCCGACCGCGACGATGCCGACCGATTGGCCGCCGAGGAGCCCTGGGCGCTCGTTGCTGGCAGGTGCCTCACCCCGCTGTTGGAGCCGTTGCTGCCTGAGCTCTTCGACGCCTTGGTCGCGCCGTAGCCGCCCTGTATCTTCTTGGGGACCGGGTTCTTGAACTTCTCGGCGTCACGCGGCGAGCATGGGCGGTGTTCATCGGCGGTGATGCCGGGCAATAGGCCCCTGCGTGATGAAGTGACCGGGTCTCGAGGAAGCCGCCGCGGACGGGTTGCTCCGGGTCGGTTCGGGCGGTCATCGTCCAACACGAGTTGCCGCTTCCGGCGCCAGATCGGTAGCGCGACGATCCGAGTGTGGAACGAGCCCTCGATCGTGTGACGATGGTGGTGCGCGCGATACCGCTGC
>JANMRJ010000871.1:0-1709 GCA_031370985.1 Acidimicrobiales bacterium | reverse complement strand
CTGGGACCGCGAACCGGTCACGATCTCTCTGCTCGGACGGATGGGCGACCTTGCGCTCTCGCTGCTCATGTCGGCTCGAGCAGCCTGGGTCGATCAAGACCTGACCATGGCGTCGGATCTCAAGCGTCGCGACGACATCCTCGACGGGACATTTCCTGAGCTTGTATCCCATCTCCTCAACCAGTCCGGCAGTGGCGCGCCAAGCCTCGTACTCCACGCCTATACCGCTGGCCGCGATCTTGAACGCATCGCCGACCACGCCGTCCTCATCGGCGAGCGTGTGAGTTACATGCTCACCGGCGACCCCAGCCTTGGCCGCAGAGATCGGATGACCAGACGATGAGCCTGACTCGGGACCCGGCGACCACGGTGCTTGTGGTTGAGGACGAGGAATCCTTCGTGGAGGCGCTCACGATCGGCCTGAAGCGCGAGGGCTTTCGGGTCGAGGTTGCGCGCGACGGGATCGAAGCCATGGAGCGCTTCGACGCAGTCCACCCCGACCTCGTCCTGTTGGATGTCATGTTGCCGAGCGTGTCCGGCATCGAAGTATGCCGTCAGATCCGTACGCACTCCCGGGTGCCGATCATCATGGTCTCGGCCAGGACGTCGGAGATCGACATCGTCGTTGGACTCGAGGTGGGCGCCGACGACTACGTCTCGAAGCCGTACCGCATGCGAGAGCTCGTCGCCCGAATCCGCGCCACGCTCCGGCGGGTGCCTTTGGCTGAGCAGACCTCGAGGACAACCCTCGTGGAGGTGGGCCATGTGCGGCTGGACCCCGAGCGGCACGAGGTCTTCGTGGCCAACAAGGCCGTCAAGCTGCCGCTGAAGGAGTTCGTGCTCCTCGAGGCGTTGCTCAGCAACGCCGGCCGCGTGCTGACGAGAGAGACGTTGATCGACCGGGTCTGGGGCACGTCGTACGTCGGCGACACGAAGACCCTCGATGTCCACATCAAGCGCCTGCGGGCGAAGGTGGAGCTGGCCCCTGCCTCGCCGGTGTCGATCGTCACCATCCGGGGCCTCGGCTACAAGTTCGAGACGCCGGGCCGAGCGGCGAACGGCGCGTAGTCCTTCGCGCCCACTTTCATGCCTCATGCGGCTGGCTCGCACATTCCATGCTCCCGTTCCGGACCATTCCGGCCCCGTTCAGCCCCCGGCAACCTGCGCGGCGTAGAACCATGGAGGCCTACGCCGCCCGCAGCGGCCCCCACTGACTGATGCGGGATGGCGACCCCGGTCCGTTGCGCCACGACCGCATCGGACCGGGCGGGCCAGGGTTTCGTTGGCGAGAGGTCCCAGCGGAGCTCTCGTGGCTCGACTTCAACGGTAGGGTATCCACACGAAGTTCGTGCTACACTAACCCCGTGCGAAACGTCACCATCACCATGGACGATGAGACTGCCCTTTGGGCTCGGATGGAAGCGGCGAGCCGAGACACGAGCGTCTCGCGTTTCGTCGGCGAGATCCTGCGTCAACAGATGCTTGACAACGCCGAGTACGCCAGGGCCCGACGCTCCTACGGCGGACGGCCGCCGAGCCCTCTTGGCGCCGACAATCAGTCGTACCCCCGTCGTGAGGAGATCCACGCTCGATGACGGTCTTCGTCGATACGAACGTGCTCGTCTACGCGCGCGACAGCAGCTGTCCGACCAAGCAGATGGCCGCCGAGCGCTGGATCGCCTACCTCTGGCAGTCCGGGACCGGCCGGT
>JANMRJ010000864.1:0-3671 GCA_031370985.1 Acidimicrobiales bacterium | reverse complement strand
CTCAGTAGGAAGCCGTCCGGCTATGCCGATGTCGGCATAGATTGACCTATGCCGACTCGGGAACTATCCCGACACCCGGGTGGCGGATCGGCTGGCAGCCTGACGGCGGTGGGCTTCTTGCAGTCGGAGGCGGCTCAGGGGTCGGCATAGTTACAGCCCTTCCAGGAACGCCAGGAGGGAGTCGGGAGGCCGGTAGCGCCCCGGCGCAGTCGAAGTGGGCGTCGTCAGCTCAAGGGCCCGACGCTTGATCGTCATGTCCGCGTGAAGGTAGGTCTGGGTTGAACGGATGTCGGCATGGCCGAGCCATAGGGCGATGACGGCGGTGTCGACGCCGGCTTGCAGCAGGGTCATGGCGCAGCTGTGACGGAGTACATGAGGGTGGAGCTTCTCGGGCCGCAGCGTCGGGCACCGAGCAGCGGCCGTCGTCGCGTGCTTGCGAACGAGGCGTTCGACGGCGTCGGCGCTGAGACGACGCCCGGTCCGCGTCGGGAACAACGGCTCGTCCCGGCGCCCGGCCCGCTCAGTGAGCCACACAGCGAGGACCGCTTCAGTAACGGCGGTCAGTGGGACGGCTCGGTGCTTGCGGCCCTTTCCCTCGCAGCGGACGTTCGCTCCGGTGCCAAGGCCCACGTCTCCGCAGTCAAGGCCGGTGAGCTCGGATACCCGAAGTCCGGTCTGGACGGCCACCAGGAGCAACGCCCGGTCGCGCCGGCCTTCCCACCGGGCCACATCCGGAGCGCCGACGACGGCGTCGATCTCCGGCGCAGTGAGGAACGACACGATCGGCTTGTCGAAGCGCTTGGCCGGGATGGCCAGGACCCGTTGGATGAGGGCGGCATGCTCGGGGTGACGCAGGGACGCGTAGGCGAACAGCGATCGGATCGCAGTGAGGCGAAGGTTGCGCGTCCTCGGGCCGTTGTGGCGCTCGGCTTCGAGGTGGTCCAAGAAGGCGCACACCATTTCCGTGCCGAGGTCGTCCCAGTCCAGAGCGGAGGGCGTCTTGGCCGTCCGGCCGTGCACGAACACCACGAACAGCCGCAACGAGTCCCGATAGGAGGCGATGGTGCGCGGACTGGCCTGGAGCTGGCGGACCAGGCGGTCGGTGAAGAAGCTCTGCAGGGTGGGAGCGATGAGGCTCATCTGGCGATCACCCCCCGGGACAGCTCCAGGCGGCCGGCGGCGAGTGCCAACAGCTCGGGGGCGGCGGACAGATACCAGTACGTCGAGCGGGGGTCGCGATGGCCGAGGTAGGTCGACAGGGTCGGGAGCCGGGCCTCGACATCCTCGCCCGCCCGATACCAGCCGAGCAGCGTGGCCACGCTAAAGCTGTGCCGGAGATCATGGACCCGTGGCCGGCTCGGCGATCCCGCTCCCACCCCGGTGATGTCGCAGAGGCGGCGGAAGACCTGTTGGACGACGGCGTAGATCACCCGGGTGCCGCGCACGGAGACGAAGAAGCTGGGCGTTGCCGGCTTCTGGCACAGCCCGTCTCGGACCTCGGCGTAGCGCTTGAGAGCATCCAGCGTGCTGGCCAGCACCGGAACCTGGCGCGACTTGCCGAACTTGGACTTTCGGACCAACAGCACGCCGTTGGCCCAGTCGATGTCAGTCCGGTCGAGACGGATGGCCTCCCCGACCCGCATCCCCGTGGCTGCCAGCAACCCGATGACGGTCTCATGAGTGGCCGCCGGGAGTCGATACCGGATCGACCG
The DNA here is from genome assembly GCA_031370985.1 of Acidimicrobiales bacterium. Lineage (GTDB taxonomy): Bacteria > Actinomycetota > Acidimicrobiia > Acidimicrobiales > AC-14 > CADCTB01. Next base: position 1,959 of record JANMRJ010000864.1, on the reverse strand, counting down.
AGCGGCAGTCATAAGCGCATCCAGGTCAGCTGCGCTGTAGATGTAAGGAGGACGCCAGCGCTGGCGGCTCGGGACCAGCCCCAACGGGGGGATCTCGGTGCGGGCGTCGATGCCCGCCATGTGGCGGGCGAAGCCCCGGGCGACGGTCATCCGGTGGGGCGAGACGCTGGTCGCCGGGTCCACCTCAGGTGGTTGCGCCCAGGCCAGAGCCGCTTCGATGGTGATCGTCGCCGTCCCGGTGGCGTCGAGGTAGGCGACGAAGCGAGGCAGAAGCCGGTGGGCGTCGGCCAACTTGTGACCGAGGGAGCGGCGCAGCTGCAGGTACTCCTCGGCGGCGTCGGACAGGGCGCTCATCGCGCTGCCCCCGGCCAGGGCTGGGCAACACAGCGAAGGGTGGCGAGGTCGACCTTGGCGTAGATGGCCGTGGTGGCCAGGTCACGGTGGCGCAGCACCTGGCTCACCTCGACGAGCGTGGCTCCACGACGGAGCATCTCCGTGGCCAGCGCGTGGCGCAGGCGGTGTGCTCCAGCTTTGGGCAGTCCAACCCGCCGGCAGGCCCGCCGAGTGACGTCGCTGACCAGGTCGGGCCGGATGGCCCGCGTCGGCGCCTTGAGGGCCAGGAACACCTGGCGGACCGTCGTTTGAGGGCGCGCCTGGGACAGGTAGGCAGCCAGCGCCTCGCCGACATCGCTCGGGACCGGCATGCGGTCGCGACGTCGTGCCTTGCCCCGCACCCCGATCTCCCCGGCTCTCCAGTCGATGTCGCCGAGCTCGAGGCGGGCAACCTCAGCGGAGCGCAGCCCCAGGCGGGCCACGAGCATGAGGATGGCGAAGTCACGGATCCCGCCGACGACGGTGCGGTCGCAGCCGTCGAGCATCGCTTGGACATCGGTGGCGGTTGGCCCAGCGGGGATGGTGGTGTCGTGCCAGCCCGCGACCGGGGGGACGGCAGAGGCGAGCGCGGTTGGCGTCAAGCCCTTCAAGTAGAGGAAGCGCAGAAGCGATCGAAGCTCGGCGACGCGGCCTTTGGCCGCTCCGACGCTGACCCGGGCGCTCTCCCGCAGCAAGAAGGCGATCACGTGGGTGCCAGCCAGGTCCTCGACGAACCGGTCGGCGTTCTCAGCTGCGCGCTCGTTGAGGAAGCGACGGGCCATGTTCTCGTAGCGCAGAACCGTCGGGGCAGCCAGACCCCGGTCGACGACGAGCCACGCCTTGTAGTCGGCCACCAGCTCCTCGACCGGCGTCGATGGCGGAGCCTCCTTCGCCAACAGGCCCTGGCTCCTCAGGTAGTCGAGCAATGGCGTGAGGCTGCGCACGCCAGGCACGCGGCGAGCCTCGCCGTCTCGGCAATCACGAACGAACGCGTCGATGGCGGTCGGGTCAAGCCCTGACGCCTCGATGTCGACGACCGCCATCCAGCGACCGAGCTGGCCGGCGACCTTCAGCATGGCCCTGACGCTGCCGGGCGTGTAGCCCAACTCCAGCCACCGAGCCTCCAGCCCGTCGATGTGTGGACCCATCCGGCCCGGCTTCCTTCTCGTCCCTGCCATGGCGTCGCCTCCTCTCGGAGCGCGGCGCCCCGAGACCCAGAGGGTGCAGTCCGCAGCGGAACTATGCCGACCCCTGAGCCGCCTCCGACTGCAAGAAGCCCACCGCCGTCAGGCTGCCAGCCGATCCGCCACCCGGGTGTCGGGATAGTTCCCGAGTCGGCATAGGTCGATCTATGCCGATGTCGGCATAGATTGATGAAGTGGGCTATTTGCCGTGGCCCGCCGAGGCGGCCGCCGCTCTGTTCCAGGTCGTGGCCCAGCGCTACCTGAAGGGGAGCATCGCCCTGACCACCAACCTCGGCATCGCCAGCTGGGGCAAGGTCTTCAACGACGACCCCATGGTCGCCGCGGCCATGTTGGACCGTTTGCTCCACCGCAGCGTGGTGCTCGACATCCACGGCGACAGCTA
>JANMRJ010000863.1:0-1053 GCA_031370985.1 Acidimicrobiales bacterium | reverse complement strand
GCCACCGCCTGGGCACGGGCATCGTTGAGGTGTTCTCACCCGCCGGTGCGCTGCTGGTCTCCCACCGCCTCGCTGCCCCCGGGGCCGGCTCGATGGTGCGCACCCCCGAGCACCGCGCCGCCTTGGAGGCGGTGGTGCTCGGCCAGTTCTCCACCGCCCGGCCCTGTGACCGCAAGGCCAACAAGCCTCCCGGGGCTGCGGCCCTGGCCGAGCGGGCCACGCTGGCAGGCCCCCAGAGCGCCGAGCCGGCCGTTGATCTGGAGGCCATGGCCGAGATCGTCCGCCTCGCCTTCCCCGGCACCACCGACATCTCCGGGGAGGTGCCCGCATGAGCGACTCGTCTGACTACCAGCGCCTACGGTCCCACCTCTCCTTCCTGCGCATGACCGCTGCCGCCGAGGCCCTGCCTGCCGAGCTGGACCACGCCCGGACGGCCGGCCTCACCCACCAGGGGTTCCTGGAGCGGCTGCTGGCCGTCGAGGTGGACGCCGTCGACGAGCGGCGACGTTCCAGCCTGGCCCGCTTCGCCTCCCTGCCCTCGCCGTTCACCCTGGCCGACTTCGACTTCTCCGCCCAGCCCTCGGTGGACCCCAAGCTGATCGCGGAGCTGGGGACGCTGCGCTTCGTGGAGGACGCCACCAACGTCTTGCTGATCGGCCCGCCGGGGGTGGGCAAGACCATGCTCGCCGTCGGCCTGGGACATGCCGCGGTGGCGGCGGGGATGCGGACCTACTACACCACCGCCGCCGAGCTGGCGGCCCGCTGCCACCGGGCCGCCCTCGAAGGGCGGTGGGCCACGACCATGCGCTTCTACGCCGGGCCGAGGTTGTTGATCATTGACGAAGTGGGCTATATGCCGTTGCCCGCCGAGGCGGCCGCCGCTCTGTTCCAGGTCGTGGCCCAGCGCTACCAGAAGGGGAGCATCGCCCTGACCACCAACCTCGGCATCGCCAGCTGGGGCAAGGTCTTCAACGACGACCCCATGGTCGCCGCGGCCATGTTGGACCGTTTGCTCCACCGCAGCGTGGTGCTCGACATCCACGGCGACAGCTA
>JANMRJ010000853.1:0-8957 GCA_031370985.1 Acidimicrobiales bacterium | reverse complement strand
CCGGAAGGTGCCGCCCGGCGCGGGCCGGCTCAGGGGATCGGCCGACTTCACGATGCGGATGCTCGGCGGCAGGTCGGTGATGGTGACCGTGGCCCGGGCCCTGGAGGTCACCGAGACCCCCCGCTGGTCGACGGCCACCGTGGTGATCTCGTCGGTCTGGGCGGCGCCGGCGTCCCCGAAGAAGTTCCCGGTGAACGAGCAACTGTAGGAGCCGCCGTTGGCGGCGAGGACGGCCCCGATGGCACAGGTGCCCCGGCCGTTGAGGTCGCCGTAGATGTTGTCCACGATCGACGTGACGGTGACCTGCGCCGGCCCGGTGTTGGTCACCGAGTAGGTGAACGTGAACGTGCCGCCCGGCTCCTGGAGGCTCGAGGGCGCCGCCGCTTTCGTGGTCACGATAGAGGGCGGGACGGGCGTGATCGTCACCGTGGCGTCGTCGTTGTCGGTGACGATGTTGCCCATGTCGTCGATGGCGGTGACGGTCACAACGTCGGTCTGCTGCGCCCCGGCGAGCCCGAAGAACGGACCCACGAAGTCGCAGGTGTAGGTGTTCCCCGGCCCCGGGCTGGGGGCGAGGACGGTGCCGATGGCGTTCCTGCACGTCGAGGCGGTGAGGGCAGTGACATCGCCGTAGATGCTGTCCGGGAGGGTCCGGATCGTGAGGGCGACGCCGCTGGTGTTGGTGACGACGATGTGGAAGACGAAGTTGCCGCCGGGCTGGGGGAGGCTGGCGGGGATTGCCGTCTTGTCGACCCTGATGGTCGGCAGCGGCAGGACCGTCACCTGCTCGAGCGGGTCGGCGCAGGCGGTGACCGCCTGGGCGTTGTTGACATCACCGCTGTACGTAGCGATCCACCGGTAGAGCCCCGCCTGGGTGGTAGTGAAGAGCGCGGACGGGTAGGTGCCGTTGCCGTTCACCGGGACCGGCGAGGTGAAGATCGGGGCGCCGGAGCAGGTGGTGTTGTTGGGGCCAAAGAGGGTGAAGGTGATCGTGCCGGTCGGGTTCAACCCGCCGGAGAGGGTGGCCGAGTCGGAGATCTGGCCGCCGACGGTCACGGTGCCCGACGCCCGGGTCACCACCGAGGTGGCCAGCCGGCCGACGCCGATGGTCTCATCGGGGTCGAGGCACGCCGTCGGCCCGACGGGGTTGTTGTTGCCATCGCCGCTGTAGGTCGCCACGAAGTGGTAGGTGCCCGGCGCCGGCAGGATGAAGGTATCGGACACCACCTGGCCGTTGCCGGTCACCGGCTTGATCGAGGTGAAGAGCGGGGTGCCGGTGCAGGTGTCGTTGGCATACAGGCGGAACGTGATCGTGCCCGTCGGGTTGTAGCCGTTGGAGAGCGTGGCGGTGTCGAAGACCGAGCCGCCCACCACGCCGGCGGAGGCAACGGTGACCAGGGCGGGCGTCACTGGGTTGCCGGCGGTCACCTCGAGGGGGTCGGCGCAGGCGGTGGGGCCGGCCGGTGCGTTGTTGGCGTCACCGCTATAGACGGCGATCCAGCGGTACGAGCCCGCGGCGGTGATGGTGTAGAGGCCCGAGGGGTAGTCACCGTTGCCATGGTTCACCGCCACCGAGGAGGTGAACACCGGAGCGCCGGCGCACGTGGTGTTGTTCGGGCCGAACAGGGTGAAGGTGATGGTGCCGGTGGGCGCCACGCCGCCGGAGAGCGTGGCCGTGTCGGAGATCTGGCCACCGACCGGGACCGGGGGCGAGGCCCGGGTCACGAGGCCGCTGGGCGCAGGGATGACCGAGAAGCGCTCGACGGCCACGTTGCAGCCCACGGGGGTGGTGATCGGCGCATAGAAGGCATCACCGCTGTAGGTGGCCAGGAAGTTGTAGGCGCCCGGGCTGGTAACGGTGTACGGGCCCGACGGCTGGCCCACGGCGGCGACGCTGGGCGACCCAACCGCCGGCCCGGCGCAGGCCGCGTCGGGGTTGGGCCCGACCAGGGTGTAGGTGACGTTGCCGGTCGGCACCGGGCCGCCAGGGATCGGGGTGAGGGTGGCCAGGTCGGTCACGGTGGACCCAGGCAGGACGTTGGTGGCGTTCGTCGAGGCGGTAGTGGCGAGCCCGGCCGTCTGCAGCGCGACGGTGAACCGCTCGGTGGGATCGCCACAGCCGACCGGCGTGGTGATCGGGGCGTAGAAGGCGTCACCGCTGTAGATGGCGACGAAGTTGTAGATGCCAGGCGTGGTCGGGCTGAAGGCAGCCGAGGGCGCGCCGACAGGGACCGTGCTCGTGGGGCCGAACAGCGGCGCAGTGCAGGTGCCATTGGGGTTCGGGCCGACGAGGGTGTAGGTGACGGTGCCGGTCGGGGCCGGGCTGCCGGCCGGCCGCGTGAAGTTGCCGATGTCGGTCACTGCGGTACCGGGGGCCACAGTGGCGCTCGTGGTGGAGGCCGCGGTGGTGAGAGTGATCGGCTGGAGGGCGACGGCGAAGCTCTCGGCGGGAACGCCACAGCCCACCGGTGCAGTGATGGGCGAGTAGTTGATGTCACCGCTGTAGGTCGCCACGAAGTTGTAGGTGCCGGGGGCAGAGACGGTGAAGGGCGCCGAGGCCAGGCCGACGGGCATCGTGCTGGTACCCACGACCGGCAGGGTGCAGGAGACGTTGGGGTTGGGGCCGGTGAGGGTGTAGGTGACGGTGCCGGTGGCCGGGGCGCCGCCGGCGGGCACCGTGATGGAGGCGAGGTCGGTGACCGCCGTGCCCGGGGCGACGGTGGCGCTGGTGGTGGACGCGGCGGTGGTCAGGGTGACCGGCCGGGTGACCACCGTGAAGCGCTCGGCGGCGACGCCGCAACCGACGGGCGTGGTGATGGGGGCATAGAACGCGTCGCCGGAGTAGGTGGCGACGAAGTTGTAGGCGCCGGGCGTGTTGACGGTGAAGGACGCCGAGGTGGCGCCGACGGCGACCGTGCTGCTACCGACGACTGGGCCGATGCAGTTCACGTCGGGGTTCGGACCGACGAGGACATAGGTGACGGTGCCGGTGGGGGCCGGCGCACCCTGCGGGCCAGTGAGGGTGGCGATGTCGGTGACCGCGGTGCCCGGCGTGACCGTCGTGGCGTTGGTCGAGGCCTGGGTGGCGAGCGTCAGCGGCTGGAGCGCCACGGCGAAGCGCTCGTTGGGATCACCACAGCCCGCCGGCGTGGTAATGGCCGCGTAGTTGGCGTCGCCGGAGTAGGTGGCGAGGAAGTTGTAGGTGCCGGGCGCGGTCACGGTGTAGCCGGCCGAAGGCGACCCGACGGGAGCGGTGCTCGAGACGCCGAACGCCGGTGCGGTGCAGCCTGGGTTGACGTTGGGGCCGAACAGGGAGTAGGTCACGGTGCCCGTGGGGGTGGGGCCACCGGCCGGCGGGGTGAACACCGCGGTGTCGGTGACGACCGTGCCGGGGGCGACGTTGGAGGCGGTCGTAGAGGCGAGGGTGCTGAGCCCGATCGGGCGCAGGGCCACTGTGAAGCGCTCGGCGGGGACGTTGCAGCCCACGGGCGTGGTGATGGGCGCGTAGAAGGGGTCACCGGAGTAGGTGGCCAGGAAGTTGTAGATGCCGGGTGCGTTGACGGTGAAGTTGCCGGACGGCAAGCCGACCGCCACCGTGGCGGTGCCGACCACCGGGGCGGCGCAGTTCACGTCGGGGTTGGGGCCGGTGAGGGTGTAGGTGACCGTGCCGGTCGGCGCCGGCCCACCGGCCGGCGGGGTCAGGGTGCCCTGGTCGCTGACGACCGTTCCCGGCGGGACCGTCGTGCTGTTGGTCGAGGCCTGGGTGGTCAGCTGGATCGGCGTGCGGGCCACCGTGAACCGCTCGAGCGGGTCGTTACAGCCAGCGGGCGTGGTGATCGGCGCGTAGGTCACGTCGCCCGAATAGGTGGCGACGAAGTTGTACGTGCCCGGGGCGGTGACGATGAACGGCGCGGAGGGGGCGCCGACCGGCTGGGTGCTCGAGCCGACGATGGGGGCGGTGCAGCCGGCGTTTGGACCCGGGCCGACGAGGGTGTAGGTGACCGTGCCGGTGGGCGGGGGGCCGGCGGGCGGCGGCGTCAGGGTGGCCTGGTCGGTGACCGAGGTGCCGGGTGCCAGCGCGCCGCTGTTGGTGGAGGCCTGGGTCGACAGCGTGATCGGCAGCTGGACGACGGTGAAGCGCTCAGCCGCGGCGTTGCAGCCCACGTTGTTGATCGGCGAGTAGTTGGCGTCGCCGCTGTAGCTGGCGAGGAAGTTGTACACGCCGGGCGTCGTCACCGTGAAGGTGCCCGATGGCGTGCCTATCGGGAACGGGCCACTGGTGCCGACGATCGGGGACGTACAGGTCGGGTTGGGGTTGGGACCCGTCAACGTGTAGGTGACGGTTCCGGTTGGGACCGGCGAACCCGGTGCGCCGTTGACGGTGGCCGCGTCGCTGACCACGGTGCCGGGACTCACCGTGGTGCTGTTGGTCGAGGCCTGGGTGGTGAGGACCACGTCGGCCCGGCTGATGGTGTCGATCTGCGACCCGGTGGAGTTGGCCGGGGTATCGGCCACGCCGCCGCCACGGGCGACGAAGTCGACGAAGCCGTTGACGAAGGTCTGCAGCCCGGGGGCACCCGTGGCGTCAATGTTGGGCGCTTTGATCACGTTGGCGGTGAAGTTGATGGTGCAGGTGCTGTTGACGGGATCGGAGGGGGGGGCGAGGATGATCTGGACGGCATCGGCTCGGGCGAAGGTGAACGAGCCGGCAGCATCGCCGACCGGGGTGATGTTGAAGGTCACCCCCGCGCACTGGGTGCCGGGGGCGCCGAGGCCGGTCGGGCTCAGGGCGAAGACTCCCGGGTCAGGGGTGAGGCAGGGAGGGTTGGCGGCGAAGACCGGGCCACCACAGGAGGGCGTGACGACGACCAGGTTGATGAAGTTGCTCTGGACGGCGTTGGAGGCGTCGTTGTTGTTCCGGAGGCGCAGCGAGGAGGCCAGGTTCGTTTGGCCCACCTGCACGTTGGTAAGGATCGGGATGCTGGCGTTGATGCCGGTGGCTGCGGCCGCCTCGGCCGGCGAGATGAGCACGAACGGCGCGGCGACGGTGACCATGATGGCGGCGAGGGCCAGCATCGTCCTCTGACGCATAGGCCAAAGCGCTACCCATGCCCGGTTCCCCAGGTTGTTCCTCGCCTTGCTTCCTGCCACGGTGCCTCGCCTTTCCAAAGCCCGACCAACAGCCTGGCGACATCCCGCGATCATTGGGAATCCGCCTGCTGAACTGGCCTGAATGCTAGCAGGTGAAATTCCAGGAAATCACCCACTGCGGCACGATTCCCACTGGAACGAAACTATTTGCATTGCTGGCCGCGTGCGGGGTGGCCGTGGCCGGCGCCGGCCGCGGTCGGGGAGGCGCTCCCGCCCCCGCCAGTGCCCAAGGCGAGGCCGTCCTGACCTGCGGCGGATCCTCGTCGGTGCCGGCGTTGCCCTCGGCATGCTGGTCGCCGGTCTGATCGTGTGGTCGGTCCTCCGCTGCCGCCGGCCAAAGGGGCGCTACCGGACAACTACCCAGGCAGACGAGGTCGTACGTCTTCCTAGAGGTCTTCTACACGGTGATACCTCTGGTGATCGTCACTTCCCCTCGTCGGCGTCACCGTGCGGGCCCAGCACCGCATCAGCCACGACGGGGCGCTGCCGATCTGAACGTCGAAGTCACCGGTTTCCAGTGGGGCTGGCGGTTCCGTTCTCCGACCCAGGGGCAAAGCGCCGTCGGCCAGGCCAACCATCCGCCCACCCTCGTGCTACCCGTGGGCGGCAACGTCGGTCTGCGCCTGGTCGCGGCCGATGTCATTCACTCGTTCTTCGTCCGGGCATTCCTGGTGAAACGAGACATGATCCCCGGCGTGGACAACTCCATCGACATCAGGCCGACCGAGGCGGCCATGGTGGCGACCAGCCCGCCCGGCAAGCAGGCAGCCCCGGAAAGCCGGCAGCCGGCCGGCGCTCAGGGAATGCACGGCCAGCTACCGCTCAGCCACCGCCGCGCCACCGCCGCCTCTTCGAGCGTACGGGTCCGCCTACTTGGCGATGTTGATCTTGGTGGCCTCGCCCCGGCTCTGGTGGTACTTGCAGTACATGGTGTAGAAGCCGTCACGCGGCGCCGCACTGGTGGCCGGGAGCTTGACACTGATGCTCTTACCGGCCTCGATGTCGGTGTCAATGGAGAAACCAGGGATGGTGATGTTGTGCACCTCCTTGGTGTCGTTGAAGACGGTGAAAGTGATCTCCTGGTTCAGCCGGATCGAGAGGGATGTCGGCTGGTAGAACGGGAACGCATCGGTGATGACCAGATCCGCGCCCTTGGATCCGCCGCCCAGCACATTCCCGCCATCGCTGTCACTGCCGCAGCCCACCAGGCTGACCAGCAGCACCATCATCAAGCCGCCAAGCATCAATTTCCTTACGCGCACGTTTCCCCCTTGCGTGGTCCCGGAGGCGTCACTGTATGCGAAACCCCTCCGGCCCTGCGGGACGCTCACCGACGATGTCGACCTGGGACACCTCGGCATGGCGAGGACCTTGTCGACACCATGTCAGCAGGTTCTCCACAGCTTGAGGAGAACCCTCCAGCCACGCCTCGACCCGGCCGTCCGCCCGGTTCTTCACCCAGCCGGTCACACCCTCCTCCCGGGCCTTGCGGGCACACGAGTCGCGGTAGAACACCCCCTGCACCCGGCCCGAGACCAGTGCCCGGCGAGCGATCACCTCAGGCACCCGCGGAGCGGTCACCTCAGGAGTCGGAGCCGTCCCAGAGCGGGTCGAGCTGGGCGACGAAGGTGCGGCAGCGGTCGGCCTCATCGTGCTCGCCAATCGCGCCCGCGAGCCGGGCCAGGCCGGCGAGGGCGCGCAGGAAGCCCCGGTTGGGTTCATGAGCCCAGCGGACGTAACCCTGGCCCCGCCAACCCGACTGGCGCAGCTGGTCGAGGCCCCGGTGATAGCCCACCCGGTAACAGGCATACGCCTCCGCCTGGCCGGGGGCCGAGCCAGTCGATGCCGCGTCAGCTTGCAGAGCGCCCAGGCGGGCCCACGCGTCGAGATAGCGGGGCCAGTGGGTGGCCACGCTGGCCACGGCTTGGCGTCGGACATCGTCGGGCGCGGCCAGCGCCGCGGCCAGCGCCTCACGGGCGTCGGCCGGCTCGAGGTCGAGGCGGGTCTCGGGCAGGCCCGAGGACAGGTTGACGGGGAGCTCAGGCACCGGTTCTCCTTGTTGCTTGGGGCGGGGGGGCGGCCGGTCGGGGCCAGAGGAAGGCGGTCATGGCGGACCACTGCTCGCCGGACATCGACTGCCACACCCAGAACGAGGCGCCGACGGCCCCGGTGCGCTGGGCGACATCGAGGAAGCGGACGGTCTCGGTGCCGCTCGGGGCGCCGGTGCGGCCGCCCTCGGGGCCGGCGTCGTAACCCTGGCCAATGACGTGGACCGGCTTGAGGCTGGCCAGGCGGGTGATCGACTCCTGGGTGGCGCCGCCCGGCTCGGTGCAGCCCCAGTAGACCATGGGGGCGAAGGCATCGACGTAGGGGGCGATGGCCCGGTAGGGGTAGGTGCCGGTCCAGCGCGCCTCGGTGGCGCGGTACACGGTGGCCACCAGGGTCATGTCGCCGGCGGCCGGACGGACGATGCCCAGGTAGAGCGTGATGCGGCGCTCGGTGAGTACCACGCCCTCGGAGGAGAGCTCGATGTCGGGACTGAAGCCGTCGAGCCGAGAGCCGTCGGGCGCCCGCCACTGCACGGCTTCGGTGCTCCAGGCTGCATCGCTGACCGGGTCGTGGAGGAACGGGAAGCCCCAGCCGATGACGGCCAGGCCGGCCTTGTGGGCCCTGGGCACCAGCCGGGACAGGTAGTCGCCGGCGTAAAAGCCGGAGCGGGAGTCCCCGACCCGGACCCAGACCTGGCGTAGGCCAGCGGCGGAGGCCCGGGCCACCACCGCATCGACATCGCCGTTCTCGGTCTGGAGGGTCTTCCAGATCCACATGCCCTTGCCCTCGAGGGGGCGGAGGCTGTTGGCGACGTTCGGAGCCGGCGCCGCCGCCGGCAACTGCGCCTCGGGGACCAGTCGGGGCGGGACGTAGGGCACAGCGGGCGGGCCCGTGCCGGGCTTCGGGGGCGGCGGTGGGCAGCCGGACAGGGGCAGGGCCACCGCCTCGGTGGGGGCGCTCGAGGCCGGCGCCGGCGCCGAGGTGGCCAGGGTGGGCGCAGGCGAGCCAGCGGCCGGTGGCGCCGGGGTGGTCCCCGTGGGCTCTGGGGTGGTCGCCGTGGGCGCAGGCGGGCCGGGGCGCGTCAGGCCGGCAGCGGCCGAGCCGCCCCTGAACGCATCGGAGCGCGGCTCGCGCTCACGGAGGGCCACACCCCCCAGGCCCGCCGAAGCCAGCAGGACGGCGCCGGCGAGGGTTGCCACCCGCGGCCCGGCCAGGCCGGTGAACCTCAGGTCACCGCCCCGACGTTCTCCGGCACGATGCCGCTCCGGGCGAGGAACGCCTGCCGGCGCTCGACCGACCGCTCCCACACGCCCAGGTCGACCCGGAAGTGCTCCCGGTCGCCGTCTTCGTAGGCGTGCTCGAGCTCATCGAACGCAGCATCCTCGGCATCGAGCAAGGCCCGGTACCGGTTCAGGAAATGCTCGTCAACCACCTCTTCAATCGCCATGGCGTAGTACCTCCGATGGAGAGTCAGCAGGCTTCTGAGAAGTCCGAACCCTCACCATACCGCCGCTCGAGGCGTGACGCGCCATGCCGCACGGGGGCGCTTGACGCGCCACTGCCGCAGCCGTCGCCCCCTTTTGGGGCTGGCTGCGGCAGGCGGCGTACTCGATCGGTGTCTAGGACTCCTGCGGCCGGCGGGCGCCGACGAGGTAGAGCGCAGCACCCAGGGCCAGGGCGACCAGGCCGGCGAGGGCCAGGGGCCCGCTGGAGGAGCCGGTGAGGGCCAGGCGAGCGGCCGTCGGCGTGGCCGGCGG
>JANMRJ010000846.1:0-2003 GCA_031370985.1 Acidimicrobiales bacterium | reverse complement strand
GCAACAGGAGGCCCGGCTGCTCGCGTGGGCTGGTCTCAACGTCGCCGCAGCGCCGACGGTCAGGGTCGACACCGAGGCACATGTGGCGGCGCGCGATGTCGCCGGAGACCGGCGCTTGGTGCTGGTCGTCGGGCCGGCCGGGACGGGCAAGACGACCATGCTGGCCTCGGCGGTTGCTTCGCTTCGGGAGCAGGGTCGAGCCGTGGTCGGCCTGGCTCCATCGGGAAAGGCCGCCGACATCCTCGGCCAGGAGACCGCGACGCCGGTCACCACCCTGGCAAGCTGCTCTACGAGCACGGCCGCCCGAACGGCCCGCACCCCGGGTGGCAACTGCCACCGGACACCACGCTGATTCTCGACGAGGCGGGGATGGTCGCAACGGACGACCTGGCGCGCGTCGTGGTTCTCGCCGATCGCACCGTTGGCGGCTGGTGTTCGTAGGTGACCCGGCTCAGCTGCCGGCCGTCGGCCGGGGAGGCATGTTCGCCCATCTGTGCGAGGCCCTCCCGGCTCATCACCTGGAGGAGGTCCGGCGCTTCGCGGAGCCTTGGCAAGCCGAGGCCAGCTTGCTCCTGCGCCGGGGCGACCCGGCTGCCGCCGCCGTCTACGCCCAGCACGATCGGCTGCGCACCGTCCACCCCGCACTGTTGGCGGACCGGGTGGCCCGCCAGCACCAGCAACTGAGAGGAGGCGGCGACCTGGTGGCCGTCACCACGGCGTCAACCGGCACGGCCCGGGTCATCAACGTCGAGATCCAACGCCGACGTAATCCACTCCAGCAGGGGCCATCGGCTGCCTTGGCGGATGGGACCAGGGCCTTCGTCGGTGACCAGGTCGCCACTCGGCGCAACGACGCCCGGCTGGTCGCCAGCGGTGGCGCCGCTGTCCGCAACCGCCAGACCTGGACGGTCACCGCCATCGACGAGGACGGCTCGCTGCGCGTCAACGACCCGCAGCGCGGCAGCACGCGCCTCCCGAACGACTACGTCGCCCGCCATGTGGAGCTGGGCTGGGCGGTCACCGGTTACGGCAACCAGGGCGTCACCGTTGACCACGGCATCTGCGTGGTGGAGCCGGCCAGCACTCGTGCCGGCATCTACGTGGCGATGACCCGGGGTCGGGACAGGAACGCGGCGTGGGTACTCGATCGGACCGGACTTGAAGACGCCGAGGAGGTCTTCGCCGCCGCCATCGCTCGATCGCCCAACGCCCTCACTGCCCATGCTGTGCGCGACCGACTTCATCGGGCCGCTGGTGTCGACCCGCCAGCGATCGCTGCGGAGGGCTCGCCACTGTCGGAGGATCCCGCCCGGCGCATGGCCGAACGGCTGCAGCAGTTCGACGGGCTCCACCAGGCGGCACCCCGGCTGAGGCGATGACCGGAGCGTCGCGAGATTTCACGGTGCCCAGCGGCCTAGTGAAGGTGAACACCGCTCCAGGAGGACACGCCATGTCAACCGCCGTCCAAGCCGACCGCCTGCCGTTGATTGACCTGCCCGCTGTGGCCGAGCGCCTCGGCGTCAACCGGCGCCACATCCGCCGGCTGGTTGCCGAGCGCCGAATTCCCTTCATGAGGTGGGGGCACCTGCTCCGTTTCGATCCTTCGGAGATCGAGGGGTGGCTCGACCGGGCCCGCCAGCGGTAGGCATTTCGCGACGAGTTGCGGGGAAGTCTCTACGCTGCTTCCGTGCGCTCGGGGCTGGCGCGCCAATCTCGCAGCCCTCTGGAAGGCGGCCGGGTCACGCGGAACGCGTGTCCGGCCTGTCCCTGGAGGCCGAGATGGCACACGTCGAAAAGCGCGGACCTGGGCGCTGGCGCGCCCGGTATCGAGACCCGAACGGTCGCGAACTGTCGAGGACGTTCGAGCGGAAGGCGGACGCTGAGCGATTCCTTGCCCTGACCGAGGCGGACAAGGCGCAAGGGGCGTGGATCGATCCCGCCGCCGGCCGCACGGCGTTCGGTGCCTTCGCCCGTCAGTGGCAGCAGTCGCAGGTCCACCGAGG
>JANMRJ010000832.1:0-7299 GCA_031370985.1 Acidimicrobiales bacterium | reverse complement strand
GAGGCGAACGCTCGAACAAGGCCGCGGACAACGAGATGCGCGAACGGCCGCCGGCCTTCCGGGTGGACGATGCTGCCTGCAGGCGCGATGAGGTCGATCGCATCGGCCGTCAACCGTTCGAGCAATTCGGCCGGAAGCCCGGCGAGTCGGCTCCGCTCGATCGCGGCGATGATCTCGGCGTCCAGCACTCGACGAGACTACAGCACCTCGAGCAGGCACCAAGAGTAGACCCAACGCCGGCCAGCTCGTCGACGTTCACGCCCGACCTTCACCTCAGCAGCCTGTCCCAGCGGCTGAGGTGACCTTCACCGTCAACGTGACCGTGGTCGTCGTGCCGTCGGCGAAGGTCACGGTTGACGTCACGGTGTACGTGCCGACCCGCGTGATCGTGAACCTGGCCCCCATGGAGCCGGTCGCGTCGGTCGTCCCCTTTATGGAAGCCGGTCCCTGTACAGCGCCGTCGATTGTCGCGATGTGCGTCGACACGAGCGCTCCCACGAGGGCCGGTGTGGTCTTCGTGGTCACGCACACCGTCGAGACCGCTCCCGAGTTGTACGCGTACGACCCGGTGATGCTCACCGTCGGCTTCGGGGTGGGTCTTGGCGTCGGGGTCAGTGTGGGCCTTGCCGTCGGCCTTGGCGTGGGAGTCGGCGTCGGGGTGGGCGTGGGCGTCGGGGTGGGCGTGGGGGTGGGCGTCGGGGTGGGCGTGGGGGTGGGCGTGGGCCACGCGCTGGGCGACGGCGGCGCAGCCGACTGGGTGGCGGGAGTTGCCGCCGGCTGCGGCATGGTCCCGGTGCCTCCCAACACCAATAGCGACGAGACCAGCAGCACGATCAGGACGACGGGGAGCACGATCCAGCGCCACCACGGGAAGCCAAGGGGCCCGAGGCGCGGCGTGCTTTCGGGGCCGGGCACGACCGGGCCGGGCACGACCGGGCCGGGCACGAAAGGCCCGCCGCCCTTGCGCTTGCCGGTCCGGCCCAGGGTCGTGTCGCCGGCGCTGTCAGCGGCGATCAGGTCGGCGACGATCGATTCGATCGTCGCCCGAGAGGCAGTTGGTCTGAGCGGGTCGGTCATTGTCTGGCCGAGTGTAGAGGCCACCATGGCACCCGCCGCGGTGTGCGGCGCGGGACTGGCGCTGGCGGGGAGCTCGCGCCGGGCTCGCGCTCCGGCATCAGGAGTCCGCGCCGGGCTCCAAGCTCGTCGTACAGGCCGGGCTCAAGCGTCTGCGACCATTCCCCGAGCGCGCGCTCGTCGCGTTCGCTGGTCAGGTAGCGCCAGAGCAACGCATCGAGACTGCCCGTATCCAGCAGGTGCAGGAACGCCTCGAGGTACTCCCGTGGCACGCATGCGAACGCGCGCCGGGCGCGCCTCAGGTCGACGACAAGAAAGACGCAGGCGGTCCAGGTCACCATCACCGGAGCCAGCTCAAAGCGCGGTCGGCGACGTGGGCGCAGCAGATCGCCGAACGATCCGGCTGCGAGCGGTGGCTGTGGTCGCTCCGTCTCAGCTCCCGCGGGGCCTTCACTCGGCAGGGACATCAGTCCGGACACCATGCGCTCCACAAGGTCCGCGTCATCACGATCGATGGCGCGGCCCAGGGCGCGCCGTGCCGCCCGCCAGGCACGCTCAAGGTGGAGCTGCGCGTCGATGACCCCGCCCTCGACCAACGGCAACGGAGTGCGCCGGCCGAGGACATGCAGGTCGGCGCCGACGGCCCGTCGATCGACATACCAGCCGTACCGCTCGTACGCCGGATCGAGCTTCAGGCGAACCTCGGGCAGGACCTCGGAGCCGACCAGTCCATCGACCGCGGCCGCGCAGGCAAGTGCGCTCCCGAGGGCGAACGTCAGCACGGCACGGAGCCGTTCGCCATCGATGAATTCGCCACACAGCTCCAGCCGCCCGGGTCGTGGCCGCACCAACAATCCCGGCGAGGTGGTCCCGTTGAGCAGCAGCATCAGCGCGGGCGCGAAGGTGCGCGCATAGAGGAGGGCCGCCTGCTCGGTGAGCGCGTCCACCATCGATACGCTGACGTGTGTCGAGTAGCCGACCAGCTCGGTTTCGGGGGCGAGGAGCAGCTCGAGGGCTCCTCGTTCGGACCGAGCCCGACCTTCGACTTCCCGCGCGAAGCCCGGACCGCACCGCACCGGCGGCGTCGCAATCTCAGCCTCCCGGCGATCGCACGTCAGCATCGCGCCAGAGGGCAGGTGATAGGCGTTCGGATCCGACGGATCAAGAAAGCGAGGACCGAGCCGGAAGCCGTGGATGAGCGCTCGGAAGTCCAGCTGCGCGCCGCCCTGGAAGACCTGGTACTCATGCTCGAGGCCGACCAGCTCGCCCGGACGCTGGCCGGACCTCGTCCGCTGCCTGTCCAACCGCTGTGCGAAGGCATTGCTGAGGCGGAGCGCCGTGCCCACGGGTTCGCCGCTCTGGTGCGACGCATCTCGCGTCGCGGTTGGCCGATCAAAGCAATGACGGAGGCGGGTCCCACTCGGCATCGACCCAAGCGTACTATGGTGTGAACCCGCCAGCGATCAGCCAGGGGCCGGTACCGAGCTACAGAGGTCGCGAACAGACATGGGTGAAAAGTTCAACGCTCCTGATCCCGGCGCGACGCAGCCAACGACCACAGATGAAGCCGGTCAGAAAAAGTGGCTGCCCGCAAACTTCAAGACCGCCGGCGGCGAAGTGGTTGGACCTCCAGCGGACGATCCCGGAGCGGGACCGGACGCGACCTCAAGGAACTTCGAGAAGGTCCGGAACGACTACCAGAAGGTGGACAATCCCAAGAGCGACGCCGTTCAGCGCGGTTGGCCCATCAAGATGCAGAACCTCAAGAGCGACAGCGGCGAAGGGGTTGGACCTCCAGCGGACGATCCCGGATACGAAATCAAGTCTCCACGTGACGCGCAAAGCGGCCTCGCGACGGGTAGGCTTGAGAACGATACCCCGACGGCTGACGCCAAGAGCGTCGACTCGTACATGAAGCTGGAACATGCCAAGAGCGATCCCGGAGCTGGGCCGGACGCGGCCTCCTCGAAGGAACCCCCAGCTCTATCGTTCCCGGACGCGGCCTCCTCGAAGGGACCTTCAGGAGGCTACGATGTCAAGAAACAAGATCGGATCTAGCTGATCGATCCCACGTTCGACGGCCGCAGGCCACACATCGTTGGACGGTCTGGAGATACGCGGCACGCCCAACGCGGGCCGCGGGGTGTTCGCTGCAAGAGACTTTTCCGCCGGTCAGGTCATTGAGCGTTCGCCCGTGATCGTCATGCCTGCCAGGGACGTCTCGGCCGTCAAGGACACGCTGCTGGCCAGGTACTCCTTCCAATGGGCAGAAGGTGGCGTGGCCCTGGCCCTTGGCTACGGCAGCTTGTACAACCACTCATCCAACCCGAACTGCGTCTACTGGACCATCAAGGGCGAAGGTGTGATCGAGTTCGTGGCCCTGGTGGATATTCAGGCGGGTGAAGAACTCCGCGTCAACTACAACGGCAACCCGGACGACAAGACCCCTCGGTCGTTTGACGAACCGTAGTCGCCAAGTGGCGGGCAGGCATCAGGAGTGGCCCCAACGCCAGCCCCGCCACGAACCTGACTCAGCCGATCGTCGCGATGCATTCGAGTTCGATCCGGCCGCCCAGGGCGAGGCCAGACGCGCCGAAGGCACTACGGGCAGGCAGATTGTTGGGGAAGTGCTCGACGTAGACGCGGTTCATCGCGGCCCACTCGCCCATGTCGGCGAGCATGGCCGTGCACTTGATCACCCGATCCAGCGCTGAGCCGTGGCGCTCGAGCACGGCGCGGATGTTGGCCAGCGCCTGGCGCGTTTCCGGCTCGATCCCTCCGGGCACCAGCGTGCCGGCGCTGTCGATCCCCAGCGCGCCGGACAGGTACAGCATCGACCCGACTCGGACCGCCTCGGAGAACGGCAGCTTGAGCGCTCCGAGCGATGCGGCGACAGGAAAGTATTCGACCGTTTCCACCGTCAATGCTCCTTGGTCGGTACGTCGCCACGAAGGATCGTGGCGAGGGTCTCGCTGTCGATGTTCCCGCCGCTGATGACGCACACGATCGCGTTCGCATCGATGGATCCGTCGAGCGCCGCCGCGACCGGCGCTGCACCGGCGCCTTCCGCGACGACCCGGTTGCGTTCGGCCAGGAGGCGGATCGCGGAGGCGATCGCCGCCACCGAGACCACGCGGGACCCGGCGAGCAGCTCATGCGCCAGCGGCCACATCTCCTCGAACACTTCTTTGCCGCCGATCCCGTCCACGAAGCTCGGTGTCGGTGACACGCTGGTCGCCTTGCCCTGGGCAAGCGAGGCCGAGAACGGCGCCGCTGTCTCCACTTCCGCCGCGTAGACGCGCACGTCGGGCCTGAGTGCGCGAACCGCCGAGGCGATGCCGCAGGACAAGCCGCCGCCACCGAACGGGACCAGGATCGCCTCGACATCCGGTGCGTCTTCGAGGATCTCGAGTCCGATTGTTCCGTTTCCGGCCATCACGGCGGCGTCCGCGCATGGGTGGATGAAGAGCCCTTCGAAGCCGGGGTATCGATGATCGAGCATGGTCTGCCACCAGACTTCGAACGGTACCTTGATCACCTCGCCGCCCAGCCGCTGGATCGCCGCGACCTTCGTATCGGGTGCCCTTTCCGGCACGATGACCCTGCACCGGACGCCCATCTCGCGCGCAGACCAAGCCACCCCCTGGGCCATGTTTCCTGCGCTCGCGGTATACACGCCGTCGGCCAATGCCTCCCGCCCCGCAAGCGCCAGCGCGTTGGCGGCACCACGCAGCTTGAAGGAGCCGATCGGCTGGAGGTTCTCCAGCTTGAGGAAGATCTGGGGCGACGCGTCCGGCAGACCGAGGCGCACCAGCGGCGTGCGGATGGCGATGCCGTGGATTCGAGTGCGAGCTGCCTCGATGGCTGCGAGCGGCACGGGTGTCAGGGGCTCGTGCATGCGGAAGATACTAGCTTCCTTCCGAGGGGCAGGACCAGCCATACTCGCGCGATGGCGCTGCGATTGTCCGTGGCAGGGCTGGTCCGCCGGCTCGCCATCATCGGGGTGGCCGAGACCGATACGGACGACATACGCGTCCAGAAGGCGGCGCTCACCCTGGCCGCCGCGCTGATCACGTTCCTCGGGATCGTCTGGGTCGGCACGTATTGGGTCCTGGGGCTCGCCCGGGCCGCGGCGATCCCGTTCGTCTACCAGATCGCCTCGGTCGCGAGCATCGTCCTGTTCGCCCGTACCAAGAGCTATCGCTTCTTCCGCCTCAGCCAGGCCGTCATGATGACGCTCCTGCCGTTTCTCCTGCAGTGGACGCTCGGTGGCTACGTCGCCTCGAGCGCGGTCAGCCTGTGGGCGCTCGTGGCCGCGATCGGGACACTGTTCTTCTTTACCGCCGACGAGTCGATCCCGTGGTTCGTCGCGTTCCTGGGCTTGACCCTGATGTCCGGCCTGCTCGAACCGACCCTGTCGCGCAGCCCGGCGGCCATCCCCGACCCGCTTCGGACCGCGTTCTTCGTCCTGAACGTGGCCGGCGTAGCGCTGACGGCCTACGCGCTCCTGCAATACGCGGTGCGCGCCCGAGACGCGGCATTCGCCCAGTCGGAGAGTCTCCTGCTCAACGTCCTGCCCAAGGCGATCGCCGAACGGCTGAAGCGGGAGCCGGGCGTCATCGCCGAAGCGCACGCTGACGTCACCGTCCTGTTCGCCGATATCGTCGACTTCACACCCTTCACCGAGCGGACCGAGCCAGCCCGCGTGGTCGGCGTGCTCGACGAGATCTTCCGCGCGTTCGACGCGCTCGCCGAGCGGCACGGCCTGGAGAAGATCAAGACGATCGGCGATGCCTATATGGTCGCGGCGGGCCTGCCCGAGTCGCGGGTGGACCACGCCGAAGCCATGGCCGAGATGGCCCTCGACATGCAGGTCGAGTTTGGCCGGCTGTGCGAGTCGCTCGGGCTCGAGCTGGCCATCCGGATCGGCATGGACAGCGGCCCGGTCATCGCCGGGGTGATCGGCCGCCACAAGTTCACCTACGACCTGTGGGGCGACACGGTCAACACAGCGAGTCGGATGGAGTCGCACGGCCTGGCCGGACGGATCCAGGTCAGCGAGGAGACCCATCGGCGCCTGCGCAACCGGTACGAGTTCGAGGAGCGCGGCGAGATCAAGCTGAAAGGCAAGGGCCGTCGACGGGCCTATCTGCTCGTGGGGCGCCAGGCGGCGGGCTCCCCGTCATAGAGGTCAGTCGTCCCGCCGCGCCTGCTTCGCGGACCCTGGAGCACGGGCTGCGGTCCGCGCAATCAAGGTTGATGATGTGGACGTGCTGTGCGCGAAACTGGCCTCACGCGGAGTGGAGCTGCTAGACGGCCCGATGGATCGGCCGTGGGGCGTGCGAACCGCCCGGTTCAGTGATCCCGGCGGCCACATCTGGGAGATCGCGAAGTAGCCGCTTGCTGGTCTTCGGTCGTTGCGGTCGCCACCCGCGAGTCGGGCGCCGGCGCGGTCGGTGGCTGGACAGGTTCGCTCCGTCAGCCCGCCCCCGAGGAATGGCCGGGGATCGTTTCGCGTGGGACGCCCGCCGCCTCGGCCGCCGAGCCCCAACCTTGGCCACCGAGGCTCCAGGCTAGCCGTGGGGGCGCTGGTGTACATTCTCATCGCGCGGGCTCGATCCACGCCTCCCGAGCGGGAGTAACTCAGTTGGCAGAGTGTCTGCTTCCCAAGCAGAATGTCGCCGGTTCGAATCCGGTCTCCCGCTCCATCTACCTCGTTCGTGCTCAGATACGGATTGATGGCGGATCGCCGCGCTCGTCCAGTCCGAAGATCGGGCAGATACGCACGACGGCGCCCCCAACGTGCGCCCCGGCGCCGACCGCGACGCCTTCGTCTCGCCCCCGCCCTTCGTCGACCACATCCAGCGGGACGACACTGGTCGACCTCGAGCCGATCGCTCGATCGCCGTCGGCAGGCGGCAGCGGACTGCGTGGAGGACGCCAATGACACCCGATCCCGAAACACTCCGGCGGTTTGCCCAGCAATACACCGCGGCCTGGTGCAGCATGGACCCGGACCGCGTGGCGGCACACTTCGCGCTTGGTGGCTCACTCACGATCAACGGGGGCACGCCAGCGGTGGGGCGGGGCGCCATCTCGGCGACGGCTCGAAGCTTCTACACGGCGCTGCCCGACATGCAGGTGTTCATGGATGACCTCGTCGTCGACGGCGTCCGGATCGAGTATCGGTGGACCTTCACCGGCACGAACACGGGACCGGGCGGC
>JANMRJ010001197.1:0-2604 GCA_031370985.1 Acidimicrobiales bacterium | reverse complement strand
TCGAGCCCGGCGCGGTGACGTTCTCCCTCGAAGGCGGCGAGGCCCAGATCTCCGCCGGCCGGAGCCAGTTCACGGTCCGGGTGCTCCCGGCCGAGGAGTTCCTGCGCCTGCCCGAACCCGCCGGCGATGCCGTCACCCTCGATGCCGCCGCCCTGTCCGCCGCCCTCAACCAGGTGGTGAAGGCGGCTAGCAAGGATGATGCCCGCCCCATCCTCGCCGGCGTGCTGATGACCGCTGAGCCCGGCGGCCTGCGCCTGGTCGCCACCGACTCCTACCGCCTGGCCATGCGTGACCTGCCCGGCACCACCCTGATGTCCGAGGGCCAGCACGTGCTGGTGCCGGCCCGGGCTTTGGGCGAGCTGGGCCGGGTCCTGTCCAACGCCGAGCAGGTCACCCTCCGCCTCGGCCATGACCAAGCCAGTTTCGAAGTCGCCAGCGTCCGGATCACCACCCGCCTCATCGAGGGCGAGTTCCCGAACTACCGCCAGCTCGTCCCCACCGGCTACCCCAACCGCCTGGTGGTTCGCAAAGCCGCCCTGCTCGACGCCGTGCGCCGGGTCAAGCTCCTGGCCCGGGAGGCCACCCCCATCCGGATGGCTTTGCGCCCCGACGGCCTCGAAGTCACCGCCGTCACCCACGATGTCGGCCAGGCTCGCGAAGACCTCGACGCCAAGTACGAGGGCGCCGAAATGGTCGTGGCCTTCAACCCCGAGTTCCTCATCGACGGCGTCGAGGCCACTCCCGGCGACGACGTTGTCCTGGAGACCCTCGACGCCCTGAAGCCCGCCACCCTGCGGGCCACCGAGGGCACGGACTTCCTCTACCTGCTCATGCCGGTGAGGGTCTCCTAAGGCAGCTGTGTGGCTCCGCCACTTCTGGCTCGCTGACTTCCGGAACTACGAGACCGCGGAGCTCACGCTGCCCCCGGGCCTGACTGTGGTGCGGGGGGCCAACGGGGAGGGCAAGACCAGCCTGCTCGAAGGCATCGGCTACCTGGCCACGCTGGCGTCGTTCCGGGGGGTGCCCAACGAAGCCCTGGTCCGCGAGGGCGCGACGCAAGCCGTCGTTCGCGGGGAAGGGGAGCGCAACGGCCGCCAGTTGCTGGTCGAGGCCGAGATCGCTCCTGGGGGTCGAGGCCGGGTGGCGGTCAACAAGCAGCGCCTGCGCCGGTCCAACGACCTGCTCGGCGCCCTGCGTATCAGTGTCTTCGCTCCCGACGACCTGGAGCTGGTCAAGGGCGGTCCCTCGGCCCGCCGGCGCTACCTGGATGACACCCTGGTCGCCCTGGCCCCCAAGCATGACGCCCTCCGCCGCGACCTCGACCGCATCCTCCGCCAGCGCACCGCGCTGCTCCGCCAGTCAGGCGGGCGGCTGACGCCCGACATCGCCACCACCCTCGACATCTGGGATTCCAAGCTGGTCACCGCCGGCGAAGCGTTGGCCGACGCGAGGGCCACTTTGGTTGCCGACCTGGAGCCGGCGCTGGCCAAGGCCTACGCGGACGTGGCGCCAGAAAGCGGAGCCATCAGCGCCGGCTACGACGCCCCCTGGCGCGCCGCCGGTCTCGCCGCCGGCCTCGCCGCCGCCCGCCACGACGAGCTGCGTCGGGGCGTCTGCCTGGTGGGCCCCCACCGTGACGACCTCACCCTGGGTATCAACGCCATGCCGGCCCGTACCCACGCCTCTCAAGGCGAGCAGCGCTCGATGGCCCTCGCCCTGCGCCTGGCCGCCCACCGCCTTGTTGCCGACGCCCTCGA
The DNA here is from genome assembly GCA_031370985.1 of Acidimicrobiales bacterium. Taxonomy (GTDB): domain Bacteria; phylum Actinomycetota; class Acidimicrobiia; order Acidimicrobiales; family AC-14; genus CADCTB01. The sequence continues at coordinate 847 of JANMRJ010001197.1, read as the reverse complement.
CGACGTGCCCGTCCTCCTCCTCGACGACGTGTTCTCCGAGCTCGACCCCGGGCGCAGCGAGGCGCTCCTCCACCACCTGCCCGCCGGCCAGTCCATCCTCACCACCGCCGGCCCCGTCCCCGCCGGCGCCGTCCCCGAGCAGGTTGTCACCGTCACCGCCGGCCGGCTTTCTCTTGCCACGGGGGACACCTCACGGCGCCGGGACGCGGTCGAATGACCCATGCCTGCTGGCCCACGTGCCCGACGCCGCGCTCCCTTCCCGACCGCACTCCCTTCCCGACCGCGCCCCCTTCCCAAACCGGGGACACGTCACAGCGCCAGGACGCTGTCAATTGACCCCGGTTCGCCAGCCCCCGCCCGCCGCCGCCGCCCGCTCCGCCGCCCCGCTGACTGCCGCATGAGCCCCGCCCGCCGGCCCCCGAGCCGCCAACCGAAGCCAGGTCCCGGCTGGTTCCCCCTGCGTGAGGCCGGCGGCCCCCCGCCCCGCCCCGTCGCCGCCTCGCTCGACGCCGTGGCCCGCACCCTCGGCGGCGCCGGCGGCCCGGCGCTGGTCGACCTCCTGAGCCGCTGGCCGGCGGTGGTGGGGGAGGGGCTGGCCGCCCACTGCTGGCCGGTGTCGCTGCGGTCGGGCACCCTCACCATCGCCGCCGACGAGCCGGCGTGGGGCGCCCAGCTGGGCTGGCTCGATGCCGACCTCCGCCGGCGCCTCGACGAGGCCCTCGGCGCCGGCACGGTCACCCGCATCGTGGTGCGGGTCCGCCCCCCCCCCCCCCCCCGCGAAGCCGAGCAAAGAAACCCCACGCAGGGTGAATTAAAGCCTGGGAATAACCGCGAAGAACAGAGCATT
>JANMRJ010000795.1:0-1690 GCA_031370985.1 Acidimicrobiales bacterium | reverse complement strand
GCGAACAGCGGTGCGCCGGTCTCGATCGCGATGAGCGCCGGGCCGATCGGGAGCGGCGCGGGCGAGCCGAAGAGCGTGACTTCGAGCCCGCCACCGGCGATGTCGCGATCGGCAACGATCCCGATCGGCTCGCCGGCCCGGACGGCGGCCATCAGCGCGCGTCGCGCGGTCCGCAGTCCGACGACGCGGACGCCCATCCGGCCGCGCGTCCGCTCGAACCAGGCCTGGAGCGGCGGATCGTCGAGCGTCTCCATCGGGCCGACGAACGTCCGACCGGAGCGATGGGCGAGGTACAGGGCTGGCAGCTCGATCGGCCCAAGGTGCGGCGAGACGAAGATCACGGGGCCGCCGACGAACGCCGCCTCGACGGTCTCCGGGGTATCGACGACGACGCGGCTGTCGAAGATCGCCGGCGTGAGGCTCGGGACGCGCAGGATCTCGAGGTAGTAGCGCGTGTCGTGGCGGAACGCGGACACGACGAGGCGCTCGAGGGCGCGGGCGTCGTGCGCCGCGGCGCGGACCCGCGGCGAGCCACGGCCGCTCGCGTCGAGCGCAGCCGCGACCCGGCCGAGGTTCCGCCGGGCCTGCGCCGCGCGAGCCGGCGCCGCCTTGTACCAGAGCCACCCGACGACGTTGGCGAGGGCGACAGCCACCCCATCGGGCAGACGACAGGCGATCCACGACAGGCCGCGCAGGCCGAGGACCCGGAATCGCTGGACGGGCGTGCCGCGTTCCGTCGTGGCCGGCATGACCGGCATCGCGTCGCCGGACGACGTCGGGGCCGCGTCGGTGGACCGAGTCGGCACGGCGTCGGTCACGACGGGGCGAGCTCGGTCCGCGGGTCGGTTCCGGATCCGTCGGTCGCGATCGGGCCTGTCGATCCAGCGCCGTCTGCCGGCACCGATGCCCGGGGTTCGGGCTTGCCGGCCAGCATCCGGGCGGCGCGCGCCGCCAGCTCGGCACCCTCCTCGTCAGTCGGCGGCCACATCGGCTTGAAGCTGTACCACTGCTCGGGCGCCGCACCGATTGTCGCCTCGAGCGCGGTCGCGATCTCCTGGGTCGCGCGTGCGACATCTGCGTCGGACGAGGACGGGACCGTGATCGCCGGCGAGAACGAGACATGGAACATCCCGTCGTCGCCGCGCCGGATCGCGACCGGCAGGACGAGCGACTTCGTCTTGGCGGCCAGAGTCGCGGGCCCGGCCGGCAAGGTCGTCCATGCCCCGAACATCCGGACGGGCACCCCGTCGGCGCGATAGCCCCAGTCGATCAGGAGGGCCAGCATCTCGCGATTCTTGAGGACTCGGTAGATCTCGCGCAGGTTCTTCCACGGGATCACATGGACGCCGAACCCCTCGCGCAGCCGGCGGAAGCGCTCGAACATCTCGGGGAAGCTCGAGTCGTCGGCGACGACGCTGATCGGCCAGCCCCGGTCGGCGACGCCTGCCGCCACCGCCTCGTTGTTGCCGACATGACCGAGGGCGAAGATCAGCCCGCCGCCCGGTGCCGACTTCCAGATGGTCTCGATCTCGTCGAGGTCGGTCTGGACGACGCGACTGACGGATTCGGATACGGAGAGCGATTCGAGGCGCATCACCTCGACGAGGTAGGTCGCGTATTCGCGGTACGCGCGAAGCGCCAGTCGGCGGACCCGCCGGTCGTCGGGCGGCAGCCCGGCGACCCGCCCGAA
>JANMRJ010000784.1:0-1828 GCA_031370985.1 Acidimicrobiales bacterium | reverse complement strand
CTGCCAGCATCAGGAGCATGATGGCCGTGGCGGCGATCGTGAGCCGCGCGCGGATCGTGGGTCGCGGTCGGGCGGGGCGCATGGTCAGGTGCCGTCGGCCAGCCGGTAGCCGGCCCCTCGGACCGTCTCGATCATCGCCGGGTCGAACGGCTCGTCGATCTTGCGTCGGAGACGACCGATGTACACCTCCACGATGTTCGGATCACCCTCGAAGTCGTAGTCCCACACGCCGGCGAGAATCTCGTCTTTGGACAGGACCTGCCCGGCGCGCCGCAGGAGGAACTCCAGTACCTCGAACTCCCGGGCGGTGAGGCTCACCTGGGTCTCTCCCCGCCATACCGTCCGCTCGCCGGGTTCGATTCGCAGGTCGCCGGCGGTCACCGGGGCGGGTTTCCGGCCGGTCGTGCGCCGCAGGAGTGCCCGCAGCCGGGCCACCAGCACCGGGAAGGAGAAGGGCTTCGTCAGGTAGTCGTCGGCCCCTGTGTCGAGCGCCTCGGCCTCGTCGAGATCGCCGTCCTTGGCGGTCAGCATGAGGATGGGTGTCCAATTGTCGGCGTCGCGGAGCCCGGCGCAGATCTGGAAGCCGTTCCGGCCGGGCAGGAGGACATCGAGCACGATGACGTCGTAGGCACCCTCGCTGGCCCGCCAGTAGCCCTCGTCGCCGTCGAGGGCCACCTCGACACTGAAGCCCTCGGCCTCGAGACCCCGCTTCACCGCAGTGGCGATCTTGCGGTCGTCTTCGATGAGAAGGAGTTTCACGGGAGCCTTTCCTCGGCGGCGCCGCCATACTGGTCCGATCCGCCTGAATGCACGCTGAACGTCGGGTCAGCTCCAGTCAGGTGAGGTTCAGCTGCCATCGCCATGATGGCCTCAAAATCACCTGAACCGAGGAGATCTCCGATGAGACGAAGCACCAAGATCATGGCCGCCCTGGGCGGGACCGTAGCGGCCATCGCCCTGACCGCGGGTGTGAGTATGGCCGGCGGTGTCGGTGGAGAGGACGCCGCCGAGGTCCCGATCACGGGGGAGGCTCTCACCAAGGCGAGCGCTGCGGCGCTGCAGCACACCGGCGGCGGTCGGGTCACCGACACCGAGGTCGGCGATGAGGAGAGCTATTACGAGGTCGAGGTCACGTTGGCCGACGGCCGCCAGGTTGACGTGCAGCTCGACGAGAACTTCCGGTTCGTCGGCAGCAAGACCGACAAGGGGAAGTGACCCGAGGCCGGTCTGGGCCGGCCTCCTGCACAGTGCGGCGGTCCGCCCAGGTTTGACCGCGCCCGACACGAGCTCTGAAAGGTGGTGCCTCATGGAAGGAACGATGCGCCGGAACACCACGCTGGGCATCGGCCTCGCCGTGGTCATCGCCTCCTCGGGCGTCGGCTGGGTCGCCGGCCGCCAGATCAAGTCCCCGGCTGAGATCGCGGCCCGGACGGCCCCGCCCACGCCGTCGCTCGTCTCGGTCCCGGTGGAGAAGCGCACCTTGTCCTCCGACGTGGTCGCCCGGGGTACCGTCCGCTTCGGCGCTCCCCAGGTGGTCTCGCTGGCCATGTCCGCCTTGAAGCGGGCCAGCGGGATCGTCACCACGGCGCCGGTGAAGGGTACGACGGTGAGCGAGGGTTCTGTCGCCTTGGCCGTGTCGGGCCGGCCCGTGTTCGTGCTCCAGGGCGCGCAGCCCTTCTACCGCGACCTCGGTCCAGGAGCAGTTGGCGAGGATGTCCGCCAGCTCGAGGAATCCCTCGGCCGTCTGGGATTCGACCCCGGCCCGGCCGACGGGACCTACGACAGCCGGACCGGTTCGGCAGTCGCCGCCTGGTACCAGGCGGCAGGC
>JANMRJ010000767.1:0-3165 GCA_031370985.1 Acidimicrobiales bacterium | reverse complement strand
CTCGGGCGTCTTGGCCACCACCTTGAGCTCCAGGCCGGTCCAGTCGCCGATGTCGGCCTCCAGCAGCCCCTTGTCGAGCTTGACCTTCATGCCCAGTGCATTGGCGATGGCGCCGGCGGTCTCCCTCGTCCGCTCCAGGGGTGAGGCGTAGATGGCGTCGACCTTTCCCAGCTTGGCCAGGCGTTCGCCGACGGCGGCGGCCTGGGCCTGGCCGACCTCAGACAGGTGCAATCCGGGGGCGCGGCCGGGCAGGAGCTTGCCGGTCGTCGGCGTCTGGCCGTGCCGAACGAGCAGGACGACGGTGGGGCGGGGCCGAGCCGCTTTGGGGGCCATGAGGGTCAGGCCAACCTAGCCGGACGGTTGCCGTAGCCCTTTGCGTCGCCGAGAGTGGGCGATTCGCGCCTTCGGGCCGCACCGAATCCGAATCGCCCACTCCGGGCTGGCTCCGCCAACCGGCTCGCCTACGGTTCGCCGGCATGGACTCACTCGACCGGGTCACCGAGGAGGTGGTGGGGTGCCGGGCCTGCCCGCGCCTGGTGGCGTGGCGGGAGCTGGTGGCGGTGGAGAAGCGGGCGTCGTACCGCGACGATGTCTACTGGGCTCGGCCGGTGCCCGGCTTCGGCGACCCGGCGGCGTCGCTCCTCGTCGTTGGCCTGGCGCCGGCAGCCCACGGCGGGAACCGCACGGGGCGGGTCTTCACCGGGGACCGCTCGGGCGACTGGCTGTACCGGGCCATGTGGAGGGCGGGGTTTGCCAACCAACCCACCAGCGTCGCAGTCGGCGATGGCCTGGAGCTGGCCGGCGCCTGGGTGGCCGCGGTCGTGCGTTGCGCCCCGCCGGCCAACAAGCCGACGCCCGCCGAGCGCGACCGGTGCGCCGGCTACCTGGCCCGGGAGATCGAGCTGTTGACCGACGTGGCGGTCGTCGTCGCCCTCGGCCAGTTCGCCTACGAGGCCACCTGCCGGCTGTTCGGCGTGCGGCCCCGGCCCCGCTTCGGCCACGGTGTCGAGGTGGCGCTTCCGGACGGCCCCGCCAGGGCGGGGCCCAGATGGAACCGGACGTTGCTGTGCTCGTACCACCCGAGCCAGCAGAACACCTTCACCGGCACCCTGACCGAGCCGGCGTTCGACGCGCTATTTACGCGTGCACGGGAGCTGGTCAGCCGATCGTGAAGCCGGTCTCCAGCACCGACTCGGCGTCGACGATCTCATACGCGTAGCCCTGCTCGGCCAGGAACCGCTGGCGCTTGGCTGCGAACTCCTGGTCGTTGGTGTCGCGGGCCACGACCGAGAAGAAGTGGGCCTGGCGACCGTCGTGCTTGGGGCGCAGGATGCGCCCGAGGCGCTGGGCCTCTTCCTGGCGGCTGCCGAACGCGCCCGAGACCTGGATGGCCACCGACGCTTCGGGCAGGTCGATGGAGAAGTTGGCCACCTTCGAGACGACGAGCAGCATGATCTCGCCGACCCGGAAGGCCTGGTAGAGGCGTTCACGCTCCCGGGTTGGCGTCTTGCCCATGATGAGCGGGGCGTTGAGGTGTTCGGCCAGCAGCTCGACCTGGTCGATGTACTGGCCAATGACGAGCGTCGGCTGGCGGGCGGCGACCGCGGCGCGCGCCAGGGCCTCCACGACGGCCAGCTTCGAGCGGGCGGTGGCGCCGACCCGGTAGCGCTCCTCGGCCTCGGCCAGGGCGTAGGACATACGTTCCTCGTCGGTGAGGGTGACCCGCACCTCGGTGCAGCGGGCCGGGGCGATCCAGCCCTGGGCCTCGATGTCGCGCCATGGGGCGTCGTAGCGCTTGGGGCCGATGAGGCTGAAGACATCGCCCTCCCGTCCGTCCTCCCGGACCAGCGTCGCCGTCAGGCCCAGCCGGCGCCGGCTCTGGATCTCCGCCGTCATCCGGAAGACCGGCGCCGGCAGCAGGTGGACCTCGTCGTAGATCACCAGGCCCCAGTCCTCGGCGTCGAACAGCTCCAGGTGGGTGTAGATCTCCCGCCGGCGGGTGGTGAGGATCTGGTAGGTGGCGAGGGTGACGGGGCGGATCTCCTTGCGCTCGCCGGAGTACTCGCCGATCTCGGCCTCGGTCAGGCTGGTGCGGGCCAGCAGTTCGGCCCGCCACTGCCGGGCGGCCACGGTATTGGTGACGAGGATCAGGGTGCGGGCGCCGGCCCGGGCCATGGCGGCCAGGGCGACCAGCGTCTTGCCGGCGCCGCATGGGAGCACGATGGCGCCGCTCCCGCCGGCGAAGAAGGCATCGACGGCCTGGCGCTGGTACGGGCGCAGGTCGAACCCCTGGCCCTCGTGGAGCACGATCGGATGGGCGGCGCCGTCGACGTAGCCGGCATGGTCCTCGGCTGGCCACCCGGCCTTGAGGAGCGCCTGCTTGAGCCGGCCGCGCTCGCCCCGGGGGACGATCACTGTGTGGTCGTCGATCCGTGCGCCCACGATGGGGGCGACGGCTTTGGCCCGCAGGACCTCGGCCAGCACGGCCAGGTCGGTGGTGCGCAGCACGAGGCCGTGGACCGGGTCGACCTCGAGGCGCAGCCGGCCGTAGCGGCCCATGACCTCGGCCACGTCGACCAGCAGCGCCTGGGGCACCGCGTAGCGTGACCACTTCAGCAGGGCGTCGACGACCTGCTCGGCGTCGTGGCCGGCGGCGCTGGCATTCCAGAGCCCCAGCGAGCTGAGCCGGTAGGTGTGGACGTGCTCGGGCGAGCGCTCCAGCTCGGCGAAGGGGGCGATGTCGGACCGGCACGCCTCTGCGTCGTCGTGGTCGACTTCGAGGAGCAGGGTCCGGTCGGACTGGACGATCAGCGGGCCGTTCACGAGATCAGGAACTCCTCGGCTTCGGTGAGGACGCGGACCCACTCGATCCGGTCGACGACGAAACGTCGATCGTCGCCGTCGGGCAAGCAGCAGGCGTACAGGTGGCGGGCGTCGAGTTCGACGGGCTCGACGGTCAGCTCCGACCCGCCGCCGCTGGTGCTGAGGTAGGCCATGCGGACCAGCCAGAACTCTTCGCACGCCTGCTCGAGGACGAGCCGCATGGCGAACGGGTCTCGGGCGATCGCGGTCGGCCGGTGGCCGGGCAGCACCTGTTCGTGCAGGGCGGCGGGCGGCGGGGTCAGGGCGAGGGACTTCATTCGGAGCTCAGCGACAATCTTTACC
>JANMRJ010000756.1:0-2054 GCA_031370985.1 Acidimicrobiales bacterium | reverse complement strand
GCCCTGGGCATCGCTCTCCTCGGGCTCTACGGGCAGGTCCGCAAGAGCATCGACGCAGCCGTCTTCGGCAGCATCCTGGGAGTGTCGGCAACCGACGTGTGGGTGGTCGCCGGAGTGACCGTGGCCGCCGTGGGGGTCGTGGTCGCGTTCTACCGCAAGCTGCTGTTTGCCAGCTTCGACTCTGAGGTCGCCGACGTCTCAGGAGTCGACACCGCCCGAATGGACGCCCTGCTGATGATCCTGCTGTCCGTGTCGATCCTCGTCACCATGAAGGTGCTGGGAGCCGTCCTCGTCGCCGCAGTCATCGTGATACCAGCCGTCGTCGCCCGCATGCTCACTAACACCTTCGCCCACATGCTGTGGCTCTCGACACTCGTGGGTGCCCTGTGCGGGTTCGTCGGCATGATCGTCAGCTATCACTTGGACATCTCCTCCGGAGCGACGATCGTCCTCGTCGGTGCCGCTCTCTTCGTCCTGGTATTCGCCCTCACCGGCGGCTCGGGCCGGGGCCAGGCGTCGGTTCGCACCGACCACGGTCCTCGGCGCCGTCGAACGACCGGCGGCGCCCGCCGTCGGACCGGTGCCATGCCCCTCCCTCGGCGGGTGCCAGCGGGACGCGCCGTCGCCGTGGCTCTAGCCCTGGCGATGCTGTCGTTCAGCTGCAGTGGTGGGCGTTCGGGTGCCGCCCCTCCGACGACGACCGCCGGTGCCATCGACGAGGCGAGCGCGGCGCCCACGTGTGCGCCGACCGGTGCGACGCTGTCGGTCACCGCTCGGAACAGCAGATTCGGCACCGACTGCCTGGCCGTTCCGGCCAGCCAGCCATTCACCATCTCCTACGACAACCAGGACACCGTGGGCCACAACATCTTGGTTTCCGAGGCGGATGCCGGGGGCCAGATGCTTTTCCGGTCCGACCTCTTCGTCGGGCCGAAGACCCTGGCCTTCGCTGTCGGGCCCCTCAAGCCGGGGAGCTACGCCTTTCGCTGCGAAGCCCACCCGTCGATGTCAGGCACCTTCATCGTCAGGTAGCAGCGTCGAGAACGTCGCGGATCATGTGGTGGGGCTGTCGTCGAACCGAGAGGTCCGGCCGGTCGGCCACGCTGAGATGCTTGAGCGCCTTAGAGGGGTGTGGGTGGCCTCCATTGACTGTCGCTCGCCAGCGGGAAGATCATCAACGTTAGCGGCGGTGGGCGTACGCTGACATTCGCGCCACGTTCGCGATACGTCCCGGCTTGCCCGCCCCTGTCTCGGTGATTCGGGTGTCGGGTCTGGGTATCAAGGACCACGACTCTGCGGGCACCGCTCGACTAGGCCGAAGGCCAGCGACAAGCGACCGAGATGGACCGAACCCGCTCTAAACGTTGGATATTGCACCGTTACTACCGTGAACCCTGGTTGAAAGCTCCTCGGAGAGAGGGGGTCCCCCTGTTGACGAGGAACCGTGCAGGATCCTGAACGCGACCGCCGACAATGAGTTTCGGCGGGGCGCTACCCCGCACCCGGCACCTGACGAGACCCTTCAGGCGACATTCGTCTGCCCCGATTCTGACCCCCGATAACTGTAAGAAACGTGGGTCAGGATGGGTGGTGATGGGCTCTTCCTCCGGGATCAGCCCTTCGGACCAGGGCTCACCCGGGCCACGATCTCGGGGAGCAGGTCCTCGACGGCGGCTCTGGTCCGGTCCCACAGCGCGGCATCGGTCGTCCCCGGCCGCCGGCGCTCGAGCTCGAGCCGGTCCAGGATCCACTCCCTGACCATCTGGGTGACGCCTAGGGCCCGCTCATCGGCCCGCTGGCGCAGTTCCTCGACCGCCTCGGGGGGAAGGCGCAGCGCGAATGCTTCCTGCGGCCGGCCGGGCCGGGTCACCGCCACCCGGCGCAGGCTGGAGAGAGGGAACTCCGTCCCGTCGTAGTAGTCCCGGGCCTGGCTCGGGGTCTCGGTGTCGTGTTCGCTCACTGCTGGGCCTCCTCGTACTCGCGACGTTCCCTGGTGGTCATGGGCCGGGCCGTCACCACGTAGGCGCTGCCGGTCATGGTCGGCTCGTCGAGCA
>JANMRJ010000749.1:0-4717 GCA_031370985.1 Acidimicrobiales bacterium | reverse complement strand
CGGGCTCATCGGGCTCATCGGGCTCATCGGGCTCCAGGTCGCGGTCCGGAGCGGCCGACGGGGCGACCAGCGTAGGGGTCACCGGCCCGTCGGGGCCCGTCGGCGCGGCGACCCGGGGCGCCGGCGCTGGCCTTGACAGTGCACCGCCCTGCTCCTCCAGCCGCAGGGCCGCAGCTCGGATCAGGCCGCGGATACGGGCGCCAGGGTCCTCCCGGACGGGCTCGGGGGCCGGCGGCTCCCAGTCGTCATCGAAGGTCTGCTCGGCCGCCAACTGCAGCCGCGGCGGGGCCTTCGTGCGGGGCGTGAGCAAGGCGGCCCGATCCCGGGCCGGCGCCGCAACCGCGCCGGCCTTCCGCGGCGCCGCCTTCGCAACTCCGGCCTTCTGCGGCGCCGTCGTCGTCGCCGTCGCCGGCGCCTTCCGGGTGGGCGCCTTCGTCGGCGCCGGCGCCTTCTTGGCGGTCACCTTGCCGACCGCTGGATTCTTGGCCGCTGCGCTCTTCGCGGCTGCCTTCTTGGGCGCCGCCTTCGTTACGGTCGCCGGCGCCTTCCGGCCCCCGGCCGATGTCGTCTGCGGCCGTTTCGCACGTGCCCGCTCCGCCGGTGTCCCCGTCGGTGTCCCCGTCGGTGTCCCCGCTGGTGTCCCCGTCGCTGCTCTGCGCGTCCGCCGAGGCCTTGCGTCGTCGTCTGCCATATCCTCCTCCAGAGCATCCATGTCCGGCCGCCGGCCCCCGGCTCGCCGTCAGGGCCGAACGGTCCAGCATACGGGCCAGGAAGCCCGCGTCTGACCGGGATGAATGCGATCCCGCTGGCAGGCGCGACAATGTCGGACCGAAAGGAGGCAGGTCATCACCGTCACCGCCAGTACACCCGTTGCGCTCGTACAGCGCCTGTACGCCGAGCTGGACGATCGGGTGGCCGCGGGCCGCCGCCTCCTCAGCCGGCCGCTGACCCTGGCCGAGAAGGTGCTGGTCACCCACCTCGTCGAACGGGACATCGAGGCGCCGGTCAGGGGCCGGTCCTACGTCGAGCTGAAGCCCGACCGCGTGGCCATGCAGGACGCCACCGCCCAGATGGCCGTCCTCCAGTTCATGACCGCCGGCCTCCCCTCCGTCCAGGTGCCGACCACGGTCCACTGTGACCACCTGATCCTGGCCCAGGACGGCGCCGCGGCCGACCTCGCCGTCGCCGAGGAGGCCAACCGCGAGGTCTACGACTTCCTCCGGACCGCGTCGAGCCGCTACGGCATCGGGTTCTGGAAGCCGGGCGCCGGCATCATCCACCAGATCGTCCTGGAGCGCTACGCCTTCCCGGGCGGGATGATCATCGGCACCGACAGCCACACCCCCAACGCCGGCGGGCTGTCGTCGATCGCCATCGGCGTGGGCGGCGCCGATGCGGTCGATGTCATGACCGGCGGCGCGCTCGGCCTGCGCTGGCCCCGCCTCATCGGCATCCACCTGAGCGGAGCGCTGTCGGGATGGGCGTCGGCCAAGGATGTCATCCTGCGGGTGGCCGAGATCCTCACCGTCCGGGGCGGCACCGGCGCCATCGTGGAGTACTTCGGCGCCGGCGCCGCCTCGCTCAGCGCCACCGGGAAGGCCACGATCTGCAACATGGGCGCTGAGATCGGCGCCACGACATCGATCTTCCCTTACGACCGGCGATCCCGCGCCTACCTCGTCGCCACCGGCCGGGAACCGCTGGCCGACGCGGCCGACGCCGTGGCCGCCCACCTCCGACCCGACGACGAGGTGCTGGCTGACCCGGGCTCGTTCTTCGACGAGGTCATCGAGATCGACCTGTCCGCCCTGGAGCCCCACGTCGTCGGCCCCCACACCCCCGACCTGGGCCGGAGCGTGTCCGCGCTCGGCGCCGAGGCCAAGAAGCGGGGGTGGCCGCTGGAGCTGTCCCAGGCCCTGGTCGGCTCGTGCACCAACTCGTCCTATGAGGACATTGCCCGGGCGGCCAGCGTCGCCCGGCAGGCGACGGCACGGGGCCTCCGGGTCCGTACGCCGCTGCTGGTCACGCCGGGCTCGGACTCGGTGCGGGCCACCGTCGAGCGTGACGGGCTCCTGGGCGACCTTGAAGCGGTGGGCGCCACCGTCCTGGCCAACGCTTGCGGGCCGTGCATCGGCCAGTGGGCCCGTTCCGACGTGATCGAGGGGAAGAGCAACTCGATCATCACTTCGTTCAACCGGAACTTCCCGAAGCGCAATGACGGCAACGCCGAGACCCACGCCTTTATCGCCTCCCCGGAGACGACAGTGGCGTACGCGCTGGCGGGCACGCTGGACTTCAACCCCCTCACCGACCCGATCGGCGACTCGCCCCTCGACGAGCCCGAGGGCACCGAGCTGCCCGCCGGCGGCTTTGCCGCCGGCGACGCCGGTTTCGTCGCCCCGGTCGAGGACGGCTCCGCGCCGGCGGTGGTCGTCGACCCCGGCAGCTCGCGCATCCAGCTCCTCCAGCCCTTCCCGCCCAACACCGACCGCGAACTCACCGGGCTGCGGGTCCTGCTCAAGGCCCGCGGCAAGTGCACCACTGACCACATCTCCGCCGCCGGCAAGTGGCTTCGCTTCCGCGGCCACCTGGAGAACATCAGCGGGAACCTCTTCCTCTCCGCCACCAACGCCTTCACTGGCGAGTCCGGCTCGGGCTGGTGCGATGTCCACCAGGCGCGCGAACCGTTCCCCGAGGTGGCCCGCCACTACAAGGACGCCGGCCTGCCGTGGGTGGCGATCGGTGACGAGAACTACGGCGAGGGGTCGTCGCGCGAGCACGCGGCCATGGAGCCGAGGTTCATGGGCGGCCGGGCAGTGATCGTCCGCTCCTTCGCCCGCATCGCCGAGACCAACCTCAAGAAGCAGGGCGTGCTGCCCCTGGTGTTCGCCGACCCGGCGACCTACGACGAGATCGGGGAGCTAGACCGGATCTCGGTCCTCGGGCTCGACCGTCTCACGCCCGACCAGCCCGTCGCCTGCCGGATCCACCGTCCCGACGGGTCCTTCGTCGACTTCACCTGCACCCACACCCTCAATGACGAGCACGTCGACTGGTACCGGGCCGGCAGCGCCCTCAACCTTATCCGCAAGCGGTTCGGCGCCTGAGCGCCGGAACCGGAAGTAGCCCCAGAAGGCGAAGGAGAAGGCGGCGAAGCCCGCGAACAGCCCGATGACCACGCCGGCCGGCGACACCGACGTGTTCGACACGTAGCCGGTGCTGGGCCGCAGCAGGATGTGGACGAACGCCAGGAGCGTCAAGCCGTAGAGCAGCGCCCAGGCTATCCGGCTCCAACCGACGACCTTCGACCCCTCCAGAAGCCGAAGGGGCAGCATGGCGATGACCAGGCTGTCGAGGGCGACCCAGAACACGCCGCCCAGGAGGCTCTCGACCAGGATCGTGCCGAAGGTCTTCCCGTTCTCCGCCGCCGCCGCCGAAACTGGCAGGAGCGCCAGCCAGGCGCCGATGCTGAGCACGAGCAGGAAGGCCACGGTGCGGGCGGCCAGTCGCCCCGACTCGTCTCGCTCCAGCGACCGGCTGAGGGCCAGGCCGCCCAGCAGGCCGTAGAAGTACCCGGGCTGGAAACCCACGGCCCGTGACAGCAGCACGCACGCCACCGCGATGACGAACGATCCCGGAAGGGCGATCGGGCTGGCCCGTTCGCGGTACCGCCGGCGCACGTGCAGGACCTCGGGCAGGTCCGACGCCAGGACGACCAGCCCAGTGGCCAGGCTCAGCCCCAGAGCGCCGACGGCGGTCGCGGCGTCGAGGTGGCTGCTCGCCTGCATGGCGAACCACAGCGGCCCGCTCAGCAGCAGGAACACGGCGAGGAGCGCGCCGTGGTGGCGTCCGCCGCCGAGCGGGCGGGGCTTGAGACCGAACCAGCCCCGCACCTCGTCGTAGTGCGCCTCCAGGGTGGTATTGAACAGTTCGGCAGGGAAGGCGATCAGCAGCAGCAGGCCGAGGACGGCGAGGGCGCTGATCAGGAGCGCGTCGGCGCCGAAGTCGACCTGGTCGCCCTGGGGGAGCGACGTGGCCAGCGCGCTGCGGTGGATCGTCGAACCGGTTACCTCGAAGGTCGATGTGGCCAGTACGGGGCTGCCTGCCGACCGGCAGGAGCTGGTGATGTCGTGCCGGCCCGGGTCGATGTCGCCTGGGACCGATAGCCCGCGCTTGGCGATGGCGCCGGCGGCGTCGGGGCTCATCGACCCGATGCGCCGGTCGTCGACGAAGACGTAGACGGTCGGGCATGCGGGGCCGGCCTGTGTCATCTGGCCGGCTCCTGTGCCGGACTGTGTCATCTGGCCGGCCCCTGTGCCGGACTGTGCCCGCGTCGAGGCGGCCAGCTGGCCGGCGCGACCGCCGGCGGCCGGGTAGCCGGTCCCCGTGACGGTGACGCCGATGCCCGGCGGGCCCGAGCGCCGGCCCCCGGCGGCGATGGCGTCGAGGGTGATGCCGCCGGCCGGCGCCGGCGGCGCAGTGGTCGTTGTGGTGGGTGTGCTGGTCGTCGTCTCGGCGACCGTCGTGCTCGTCGGCTCCACGGTCGAGGTCGTCGGCTCGACCGGGCCGGCGGTCGTCGTAGTCGTCGGGCGGGCCGGCGACGTGGTCGTAGTGGTCGTCGTCGACCGCGCCGTGGTGGGGGTCTGCTCGACCGTGGTGGTGGTCTGCTCAACCGTGGTGGTGGTCTCGGCCACCGTCGTGGTCGTGGCCGGCGTGG
>JANMRJ010000731.1:0-13659 GCA_031370985.1 Acidimicrobiales bacterium | reverse complement strand
GCTGGTGCGGCCGGCGCGGCTGGTGCGGCCGGCGCCGGCGGTCCAGGGGGCCCGCCAGGGCCGGCGGGACCTGCAGGGCCTCCCGGGCCGGCGGGGTCGAAGGGGGACGCGGGCGCGGTGGGGCCGCCCGGGGTCCTTCCCGAGGCAGCCGGGATCGTGAAGCTGAACTGGGTGCCGAGCGAGGCCGTGCCGGCGGCCCGTGCCCTCTCCCTCCTCCGGCAGATGAGGCTCACGTTCTCGGTCGACCTCGACGAGCAGCGGGCGAAGCCGTTCCTCCCGTTGCTCGTGCGGGTACGCGCCCATCTCGACGGGCGGATGGCGCCTGAGCTCGCGCTACACGGCGAGGCCACGATCGACGGCCCGAACCTCCTGTGGGCCTCGACGGACGACACCGCCCTGCTTCGCCAAGGGGGATGGCTACTCACTATCGACGTCGCCTGCGATTACCTCCTTGATGCTCGGGGCCGACAAGTCTCCGGCAACGCGTTCGCGATCGCGGGGAGCGACTCGGGGCCGCTGCCGGGCGGGATCTTTCGCACCTGGCTGCGGGTGGCGCCGCCGCAGTAGGCCGGCGCTACCCGGCTGCCCGACTGACCAGGGTCCTCCAACGACTGCGAGGTCGCGCCGGCGCCCGTGCTCCCATCGATGGGCGGACCTCGCCCGCGAGGCGAATGGGCGCCGGCTCGCCCGGCTCGCCGAACCAGCACAGTGGTTTGAGCCGACAGCGATTCCGAGCTGGGGGAGCAAAACCGAGGCCGGCACCTCCACGGACTGGATCTCAGTGCCCCCACTGTGCCAGCCGCGTCGAGGTGGAGGCGCTCGAGGTCGGGGACCGGCGCCGCGTGGTGGGCCAACTCGTCCCGCCCCAGCGTGGGCGTATCGACGTGCGCCATCGCCGCGGCACGCTCTCGGTCACCGCTGTCGAGGTCGGGCGCTTCGTCGCCCACGACGTGGTGCCCGGCCCGGTGAGCCTCCATTGCGCGGGAACGGCGGGGGAGGGTGCGATCACGACGGACTGGGTCGTGATCTGACCCGATCTGAGGAAGTCAGCCCGCTCCAAAGCACACGAACGCGGCCGCCGCCATGCTGGCAGGCTCGGACGGGTCGAGCGCCACGAGCGCATCGGCGAGCGACGCGGCCGGAGGGCGGCCCGCCCGGAGGTGGCCGTGGAACGTCGTCATGACGGTGGCGGTCTGGGCGTCAGGCACCGGGCTCGTGCTGGCGACAAGTGTTCGCGTGCCGAGGGCCAACAGCACCGATGCCAGGCCCATCAGCTCGTCACCCGGCTGCACATCGGAGAGTCCTGAGTCGCAGGCGGAGAGCACGAGCAAGGTCGGTGCCTGGTCCAGGCGTTCCAGGTCGTAGACGGTCAGGGGGCCGTCAGCCAGATGGAGGCAGGAGAACAAGGGGTTGTCGGCGCGGAAGGTGCCGTGCGCGGCGATGTGGGCCATCCCGGCCCCGTCGAGGGCACGGAGGACGTTGGCGACGGTCGCCCGTTCGCCCACCAGCAGCTCGACACGTTCGACCCTCGGCGCGAATGACCGCACCTCGGCTTCGGCGTACATCGTGCCGGGGCCGGCGACCAGCGTGGTATGCCGAGCCGCTCCGGCATCGTCCGCCGTCGCCGATCGGAGCCAGAGTGCGGCGGAGGGGGCCACTGTGACCGGTCGTCCTCGACACGAGGGGAGGAGCGCCCACGGGAGGGCGTGGAGCGAGCCCGTCGGTACGATCACCAGCGGGCGGTCGCCCAGCGCTGCCGCGCATGGTTCGAGTACGAGCTGATCGAGCCGCTTCGCACCGTATGCGGCCGCGGCGGCTGCCGCGTCGGTGGAGGGGGAGCGATGGTCGGCGCGAGCCAGGCGGCGGAGGGCGAACCGGACCGACTCGAGTTCGTCGCGGATCTCCACGACGGGGCCCGCCTCGACGAGCTGCAGCCCGTCCTTCCAAAGGACGACCGCGTGACACCGCCCGTGGAGCTCCACGATCTCGACGAGCGCGTGTTCGCCGAGCGCGGCCGTGAGCGCATCCCTGGTCGGGATCGGTTCGGGCCGGAGCGAACCTCCCGTTGCGCCCCGGGCGCGCCGCCGCACGGTTTCCTCAAGGGTCGCCTGCTCCCGACGCAGGCCAGTGGCCGATGCGCCGCTGAGGACCGCCCGCTCGATCTCTCGGACCACCCGCCGAAGTCTGGCCATGTCGGCGGTCAACGCCGCGTCGTCCGGTGGCCGGGCCGGCCGGACCATGAGGGCGCGGGCGCGCCACCGCTCGGCCCACTCGAGCACCTTCGCCGGCTCGCTTGCCTCGACCGCGAGGCGCAGGCCCTCGAGGGCCAGATCGGCGCCATGGCCTGACGCGGTGGCCCGCAGCTCGGTTGCCCCGAGCACGGCGCGATAGCGCTCCATGACATCAAGCCCGGCACGAAGAGCAGCCTCACCACCCCGCCGGTCCCCCCGGGCGAGACACAGGAGTGCCCGTGCATGCCAGGCCCTCGATCGGATCTCGACTGGTCCGATGTGGCGGGCTCGACTGGCACCCCGCAAGTCGTGCTCGGCCACGTCGACCCGACCGAGGTCCAGGGCGATCCGGGCTGCGATCACCCTGGCGTCGAGGCTGCGCACCCCCCAGCCCGCGGCGCTAAGCGCGGCCGCCGTCCGGTGCGCGGCGGCGAGGGTTGCCGCCGATCGCTCCCCGGAGCACCAGGCCGCCTGGAGGCTGGCATAGCGGGCGAGGGCGACCCAGCTCGGCCTGCGCTGCCGTGAGAAGGCGCGCCGAGCCTGCTCGGCCGCCGCCCGTGCCGTGGCGAAGTCACCGTCGAGGAGGGCGGCCTGGGAGAGCGTGAGGCGGGCCTCGGCGAGCCGGGCGACCATCCGGCCCTTCGCGAAGTCATCGACCGCCTGCTCGGCCGCAACGCGGGCCTCTCCCGCGAGGCGTACCGACAAGAGGAGGTCGGAGCGATCGAGGAGCGCCTCCGCTCGGCGGACGCCGGCGATCCCGTGGCTCTCCTCAGCCCGGTCGTACCACTGGAGGGCGCGAGGCACGTCGCCTTGCTGCGCGTACACGAAGCCGAGGTTGTGGCGGACCATCCCAAGCAATAGCTCCAGGTCGAGCTCCTCGCAGAGCCGCTCCGCCTCCAGGAGATCGGTCTCAGCCGCCCTGTACGCCCCGCGATAGGTATGGAGAACGCCTCGGTTACAGCGGGCGCGAGCCTCCCAGAGACCGTCGCCCGAACGCCGGAACCCGCCAAGCGCCCGGCGGTAGCCCTCGAGCGCCTCGCCGAGGCGTCCCATGTGCTGGAGGACAAGGGCACGCTGCATCTGCACTCGGGCGCGGTCGTCACCGCGGAGGAGACCTTCGGCGAGGTCTGCTTCGCGAAGCGCGGCCAATCCCCGTCCTCGATGAGCGAGGACGAGCGAGAGACTCATGCGCGCCTCGCCCGTTCGCGTGCGGCTGCCGGCCCGTTCCGCGAGGCGCACGGCGATGCGTATCTGGGTCTCGGCTCCATCCATGTCGTTGAGTTCCTTGGCGACGAGCCCGAGGGCGCGCTTGGCCATGGACGCGGTGGCGATGTCGCCGCAGGACGTGGCCGCGTCGAATGCGGCGATGGCCAGCCGGCGCGCGGCATGAGGCCGAGCTTGTACCAATTTGATCGCCTCCGCCGCTTGCTTCGCCGCGTCGATCGCCATCATGACACTCGGCCCACCAGTCCAATTCGGAGATGTATGTATCAGGGGCCCGCTCATCCTGCTCTCGATTCCACACGGGCGAAAGGGGAGAGACCATGGCGGTTAACTACGACGGAGGGGATTCTGGTGGGCGGCTACGTCGGGCCGGGTTCACGCAGTCGCCGGAAGGCAGGAACTGGTACCGGCGCAGTCGCGTCCTCGCGCTGCATGCCGAGGCCGGAAATGTCGAATATGCATTGAAAGAGCACGTCCTCCGCGGCGTCGGGGTTGTGCGGGAGAACGTCGGATCGGGCCTGGTGCGGTTCAGCTGGCCCGACCATGCTGACCCCCGGCGTGATCCCGAACCGGGGAAGGTGGTTGACGGTGTCCGGGCTGCCTGCGGGTTGCTCTGGGGCGACGGGTACGCGCCGAGGGTCAGCCCTGACCACCTGTTCGGTGTCAACCTCGACCCGATCTCTGGCCAGCCGTTCGATGCGGGTGGTCCCGCCGGGTTCCCACGGGCCCCGGAGGACTACGATCTCAACGAGCTGGCGCCACGGACGGCCGCCAACATATCGGGTGAAGGGGTCGTGGTCGGCGTCGTCGACACGGGCATCGCGCGAGGTGCGGCCACCGGCGTCGAGACCCAGGACTGGCTGGAGGGGTCGTTCCTCGCCACACCGGGCGACATCGATACTCTGAACCACAAGGGAATGCTAGGGAACCAGGCTGGGCACGGAACGTTCATCACCGGCGTCCTGCTGCAACACGCACCTGGCGCGACCATCCGCGTCGCTCGGGCCCTTCACCCGGACGGCTTTGGCGATACGAGTGAGGTGGCGGCAGCCATCAACCGGCTCGGCCGCTCCGGGATCCATGTCCTCAGCTTGTCCCTGGGCAGCTTCACCCGCCGTGACAACTCGCAGATGGCCGTCGAGGAGGCCCTCAGGGGGCTCGACTCCGACATCGTCGTCGTGGCCGCGGCGGGGAACCTGCGCACCGGGCGCCCAGGCGAGACCGTCCCCGACAACGGCGACGGTCCCGCGAGCAGTCCGGTCACGACGCCGCGCAAGTTCTGGCCGGCCGCACTCCCGAAGGTTGTCTCGATCGGGGCGCTCGACATGAGGGGATCGGATCCGGCCATGGCCGACTTCAGTAACTTTGGCGGTTGGGTGAGCGCGTACACACACGGGGTCGACGTTTTCAGTACCTACCTGACGAGGGATGACGACCGCGACCCTGCGGGCGTCCAGCACTTCAGGGGGTACGCGTACTGGAGTGGTACGTCGTTCGCGGCGCCGGCCGTCGCGGGTGCGATCGCCGCCCGAATGCAACGTGACCGCGTCAGCGCGAGAGAGGCCGCCGACCGCATCCTGAACGGTGCTGAGAAGCACGCGGAGCTGGCGGTCAGGGGGAATCGGTCCACCCGTGGATCGATCCTGCGCCTCACGCCCCACGTCCCTGCTCGTCACCGGCCCAATGCCCGCGTGACAGCCTCGGCCGGCTAACGGAACCCACCCACTCGTCGCGTTCCGACCTCGGCGCGACTGCGCATGCAAGGAGACCACGATGACCACAGTCCGGACACCGATCGACATCGCCGATCTCGACTTCGGCACGAATATCGACGACACCGAGGGAGGTTTCACCTTTTTCGTCGATGTGTCGTCACCCGGCGATGTCGACTTCTATGCGCTGAAGGCTGGGGGCTGCAAGGCCGTAATTTTCCAGACCGGAGACGGCCTGGGAGCGGCATTCGCCAATGATGTTCCCGCCCGCCTCGCCCCGCAGGCCCGTGCAGCCGGCCTGCGCATCGGCTTCTACCACTACAACCGACCCCGCCGGCTCGCTCAGGGGAACATTGCCGACGAGGCCCGCTGGATGAAGCAGCTCGTCGATCGGGCCGGCGGGCTGCGTCCAGGCGTCGACTTGCGCATTGTCATGGATGTCGAGGCGCCTGACGCCCAGGACATCGCCGTGGACATCGCTGAGTTCACCCGCCAGCTGCGAGACCAGCTCCGGCCCCTGTTCGGTCACGAACCGCTGCTCTACTCCGGCTGGCAGTACGCGAAGGACCACCTCGGATCGGTGAGCAACGACCTCTGGGTAGCGTGGTACCCGTCCGGCGGCCTGAGCTTTCAGACGGCCCAGACCCGTTGGCACGAGAATATCCGCGACAGCGCCGAGCTCGGCGGGCTGCGGCCCGTGGCCTGGCAGTACGGCGGCGACGTAGCTGGCGGCGTGCCGGGTGTCTCGGCGTGCGACTGCAACATCGCGCCAGCCGACATCTTCACCGCTCTGTTGATCCCGTCGTCCGTGCAGGACCTCCCGGATCGCACACGGCCAACGGTACAGCCTCTGTCGCCCCAGAGGTCCGGCGTACAGGCGTGGACGATCACGGCCGCCAACGGCCGCACGATCCTGGCCATGCAGGCCGATGGAAACCTGGTCGTTTCCCGCGAGGGTGTTGCGGTGTGGGCTTCGGGCACCGCCGGCCGAGGACGGGAAGCCATGATCCAGGGCGACGGGAACCTTGTCGTGTACGGCGAGTCCACCGCCCTGTGGGCCTCCGGGACCGCTAGTCATCCCGGCGCGACGCTGGCGGTGCAGGACGACGGGAACGTCGTGATCTACGACGGCACCCAGGCCCTCTGGGCGACGGGTACCAACGTCGCTGCACTGGGCGCCAACGTGGCTGCGCCGGTCACCAGCGTGGCGGAGCACGGCGCCGCGAACGTCGACCTCAAGTGGGCGCTCGCCCGCATCGTCGAGTGGAACTTCCGGGACGGCGTCAGGTCGTTCCAGGAGGCCTTTACCGCATGGGACATCAATGTCGACGGCACGATGGGCACGAAGACGGCCGAGGCCGTCAAGCATCTGGTCGACGCGGGCGGCAAGCTCAGCGAGCACTTCCACCTCGACGAGTTCCGGTGCACGCACTGCCGTCGGGCCCGGGTCAACCGGGACCTGGTGCGCGCGCTCCAGAGCCTGCGAGCCGAGGTCGGCCAGCTCGGCCGCTTCTCCAGCTACCGCTGCGAGGAGCACGAGATCGAGGCGGCGAAGGCGACCCCTGGGCAGCACACCTACGGGACGGCCTGGGACCCCGAGCCCTACGTGCCACGGTCGGCTGTCGTTGGCAAGGGATTCAGCGGGCTGGGGCATACCCATGCCGACCCGGGTCTCGTCTCCCACCTCGATGTGCGCCACGCCGGCATGGCCAACATCACGGGTTCGTCCCCGGATCGGCCGGCGGAGTTCGAGGACAACTAGTTCCGAGCGACGCAGCGGCCGCGGGCCTTCATGGTGCGAGGTCGTAGTAGAACAGGCGGCGGGCGGTCGGGTTGGCGTGGCGTCCGGGAACGGAGAGGCAGATGTCCGATCACCTCGGGACCGAGCACGAGGGGGAGACGCGGCTGATCATCAGCGGCGAGGGCGTCCGGGTGGAGACCACCCCTGGCCTGCCGGCGCGTAGTCGAGGCACCGCGCCCGGCGCCGGCGATGCGCTCGCTCACGCCATCGAGCGATCCGACGGCGTGCGCACGATCGCCAGCGCCACCATCACCCGGCTCGATCTGGTCCCCCAGGGGAACCGGGGGGCCACCGGCGACGACTCGATCCTCGTCAAGATCGACCGGGCCACCGACGACGAACGCCAGGTCGTGCTCGTCCAGGAGGGGGGCCGCTACACCTGGGCCATCCCGCGCCCGGATGCCGACCACGTCTCCCTCCCGATCGAGGCTCTTCCGGGAAGTCGCGGGTTCCTCCCCAAGTCGGTCCACCGCGTCGTCCACCTCATCGGGGTCAAGACCGTGGGCTGGGCCGTGAAGAAGGCGACCAGCACATTCGTGGGCGCGTGGGACCAGAGGCACCATCCGCACGGCCTGCGCTCGTGGACACCGGACAACCATCGCCTTGCCGGCGTCGGCGAGCCCGACTGGGGCGCACTGACCCGCGGGCCGGCGCTGCTCGTCGTTCACGGGTTCACGGGTTCTGTCCACGGCTCATTCGGCGACCTGCCCGTCGAGGTCGTCGGCCGCATCCACGACGCGTACGACGGCCGGACGTTCGCGTTCGACCATCCGACGATGGCCGTCTCGCCGCGCGCCAACGCCGAGTGGCTGCACGACCGGCTTCGGGCCGCAAAGGTGCCGCTGCAGCTCGACATCCTCGCCCATTCACGGGGCGGGCTCATTGCCCGCGAGATGGCCCAACGCCTGGCGGGCGGCGGGATCGGCGTCCGTTCGGTGACCTTCGTCGCCACCCCAAACGCGGGGACGCCGCTCGCCGATCCGAAGCGCCCCACCGGTCTCCTCGACGCGCTGACCAACCTGGTCGGCGCAGTCCCGGGGAGCGACATCGTGGAACTGGTGTTGGAACTGCTCAAGGACGTTGTCGTCGAGTCCGCGCTCGAGGGCCTCGAGGGCCTGCTGGCGATGGCACCCGGAGGGGCGTACCTCTCGGAACTGAACCGCCTCGCTGTGCCGCCCGACCTTGTGGTTCGTTCCATCTCCGCGGACTTCGAACCTCGCAGCAGCGCCGGCATCGTCGAGACGGCCCGGAACCGGGCGGTCGACTTGTACTTCGGCGGGTTGCGCAACGACCTCATCGTGCCCACGCTGAGCCCGATCGTGACCGACGGGCCTTTCTCGGTGCCGTCCGGCCAGCGGCTCGTCCTCGATAGCAGCCGCGGCGTCGACCACAGCTCGTTCTGGACGAACCCCCGGGCCATCCAGCAGCTCACGGCGTGGCTGCGCCCCGACTGGCCGGAGCGCCCGCCGGCCCTCGTTCCCGCCGAGGAGTCCGAGCCGGGAGCGGAGACGGCGCTGGCGCCGGATCCCCGCCGCATCAAGGACGTGGTCAAAGCGGTCGCGGGCCTGCCGACGAAGGTGCGCAAGGGCGTCGAGAGCGTCCTCGGCGGCCCGATCAACGCCCAGGCAACCCCCCCGACCGGTGCCCGGCCCGCGGTTGTCGTCGTTCCCGGCATCATGGGATCCCACCTCGCCGGCGCGTCGGGCGACCTCGTCTGGCTCGACGCGTTCCGGCTGCGACGAGGGCACTTCATCGACCTGCGCCTGCCCGCCGGCCCCGAAGCCGCGCTCCATCCGGCCGGCGTCAACACTACCTACCTGCCCCTGATCAGCCACCTCGCCGAATCCTGGGACGTGTACCTCGCTCCGTTCGACTGGCGGGTCGACATTCGCACGTCCGCGGCGCGACTGGCGACGGTGCTCCGCGACGAGGTGTTCCCGACGAGTGGCGACCGGCCCGTCCACATCGTGGCCCACTCCATGGGCGGCCTTGTCGCCCGGGCGATGGCGTTCGTGGCGCCGAAGGTGTGGGCGGAGATGGGCGCCGGCCAGCGGGCGTCGGAGGCCGGCGCAAGCGGCCGGCTGGTGATGCTCGGGACACCGAACAAGGGGTCCTTTGCAACAGTGCTCCTTCTCTCGGGGGCCGAGATGATCCTGAAGGCGCTCGCCGCCGTCGACATCCGAAACGACGCGAAGCAGCTCCGCGACGTAGTGGCATCGTTCCCGGGCGTCTACCAGATGCTCCCATCGCCCATGGCCGAGCCGGCCGACGACGACCACCGCGAGCTGTTCGATGCCGCCAGCTGGACGCGGGGGTCCCAACTGTCCCAGGAGCTCCTCGCCGCCGCCGAGGCGTTCCACCAGGAGATGGCCGTGGTCCATGACCCGGAGCGGCTCGTCTACGTCGCCGGCTACGACCACCCGACGCCGTTCCGCCTCGAGATCGCCGGCGGCGCGTTCACGCTCGGCGTGAGCCGGCGGGGCGATGGCCGGGTCGCCCTCCCGTTGGGCCAGCTCGACGGCGTGACCACGTTCTACTCGCACGCGACCCACGGAGGGCTCCCGTCGGACCCCGCTGTGCTGGACGCCCTGGCGGAACTCCTGGCCACCGGGCGAACGAAGGACCTGCCCGCCGAGGAGCCGGTCCGGCGTGGCGAGGACGCCCTGGACCGGCCACCGATGATCCCGATCGAGGCGTTCGACCCCGGCATGGCGACCCGGGGCGATGCCCCCGGCGACCCCCGGGCCGCGGAGGCC
The DNA here is from genome assembly GCA_031370985.1 of Acidimicrobiales bacterium. Classification (GTDB taxonomy): domain Bacteria; phylum Actinomycetota; class Acidimicrobiia; order Acidimicrobiales; family AC-14; genus CADCTB01. Next base: position 3,935 of record JANMRJ010000731.1, on the reverse strand, counting down.
CTCCTGGAGGACGCGGTCCGGCTGGCCCTCGGCGGCGGCCCCGCCCGGCGCGAACGGGCCCGGCTCGAGATCGGCGTGCTCCACGCCAGCCTGGAACAGGCCAGGCACCCGGTCGCCGTGGGTCACTACACCGGCCTCCCGCCCGGCGGCGCCGAGCGCTTCCTCGACCACAAGCTCGACGGTGCGCTCCGGGCCCGCCAACGCACGGGCCAGTACCCTGATCGCCCGGCGTCGGCCATGTACATCCCGGTGCAGCCGGGCCGGCGCCCCCGGGGCGGGCTCGTGTTGGGCCTGGGCGAGTTCGGAACGCTGACCAAGGCGACGCTCACCGAGTCGATGGCCCAGGCCGTGATCGCGCTCATCCTCGACGAGCGGCAGCGGACCGCGCCGTCCGAGGAGCCGGCATCGGTTGGCATCTCGTCGGTGCTCATCGGCATACCCGGCCGCCACGGACTGAGTGTCGAGAGCTCCGTCGTCGCCCTGACCGAGGGCGTGCTGGAGGCGATCAGCCGGCTGACGACCCTCGAACCACCGATCACGCTGGGATTGGTCGAGCTCGAGCTCGTCGAGCTCTACGAACAGCCGGCCGAGGAGGCCGCCGGCGTTGTCTGCCGCATTGCCGACCTGCTGGAGCCCAGCCTGGCCGGCCAGGTCGATGTTGTGCCGCGCATCCACCTGCGCTCCGGTGAGGGCGGGCAGCCCAGCGCGCCGCCGCGGGATGCGTCGGGCACGCCGTGGGTCCGGGTGACGGTCGGCCTCGAAGCCTTGGAGGAGGGCACCCCACCGACGACGATCCGGAGGATGCGGTTCTCCACGCTGGCGCGCGGCGCCCAGTCCAACCTCATGGAGTACGACATCGACCTGGACAAGGTCAGCGACTACGTGGCCGCGGCGGTGCGACGGCCCGACGACGACCACAACGTGAGCCGAACGCTGTACGAGCTGCTGTTCCCGGTGCGGGCCAAGCTTGACCTCGACCGCTCGGAGAGCCTGCACCTCCTCGTCGACGAGGCGATGGCCGAGGTCCCCTGGGAGCTCCTGGCCGCGGCCTCGGTGTCGGGCGCCGTGACGCCGCTTGCCCTGCGGGCTGGGATGCTGCGCCAGCTCCAGAGCAACCGGCACACCCGTGAACGGTCGCAGGCGCCGAGCGGGCGCATGGCCTTGGTCATCGGTGACCCGCCGACCGCAGGGTTCCTGCCACCCCTGCCGGGGGCGAGCCGCGAGGCCGGCTTGGTGGAGGGTCTGCTGTTGTCGCATGAGTGGGAAGTCGAGGCCCTGATCTACGACGGCGACGACAACGGCGACCACGACGAGTGGGCACAGGTGCTCGATGCCCTGAACCGGCACCCGTACAGGGTCGTGCACATCGCCGCCCACGGCGTTTTCGACGCCGCCGACGCTCGCCGGAGCGGGGTGGTTATCGGTCCCAAGCCTCACCACCGCCTGACCGCGCTCGAGTTCGAGAAGATGACGGTCACGCCGGACCTGGTGTTCCTCAACTGTTGCCACCTCGGCCGCTTCGACGACCTGTCCAAGGCGCTGACCCCGGCCGATCGCCGGACCTACGAGCAGCCGCACCGGATGGCGGCGACCGTGGCGCAGCAGCTCCTGGGTAATGGGGTCCGAGCGGTGGTGGTCGCGGGCTGGGCGGTGGACGACGCGGCGGCGATGACCTTCGCGGAGACCCTCTACGCCACCATGCTGGACGGCCATCCCTTCGGGGATGCCGTACATCGCGCACGGGTCGCGGCCCACCAAGCCGATAGCGGCATGACCAATACTTGGGGTGCCTACCAGTGCTATGGCGACCCCGATTTCCTGCTGGTCGCCGAGGAGTCGGTGCCCACGAAGGAATCGCCGATCGTCAGCCCCGCCCAGCTGGCGCGGGAGTTCCGGCAGCAGGCGGCGCAGGCAGGCAACTCGACAACCCAGTCGCATTGCCACGATGTGCGCCGGCGGGTCGACGCTCTTCGTGTCGCCGGGAAAGAGCTGCTCGACGACGCGGCGGTGCTCGAGGCTCTGGGGGACGCATACGGCGAGCTGGGACGGTACGAGGACGCGGTCTTCGCCTACCTGCGGTCATTGCGCCAGGACGGGGCCGGCGTCCGCCTTCGGGCGATCGAGCAGCTGGTCAACTTCGAGGTGCGGAGTGCCATGCGCATGGTCGTCGCCGGCGTGGCACCGCCCGAGGCAACTGCGCTGCTGGACCGGACCTGCGATCGGCTCACCCAGCTGGAGGCGCTCGCCGGCAGCACCGCGGAGCGCCACGCCCTCCGGGGCAGCCTCGAGAAGAAGCGGGCCACGACCCTCGTCGGCACGCCGCGCACCAAAGCCCTGACCCGTGCTCGCGTCGCCTACAGGGCCGCATGGGAACTGAGCTCGGAGGGCCATGGGAAGCGCCTCGACAGCTACCACACCAACCTCTGGCTCCAGCTCAGCGCGCTCACTGCGCGCTCCGGGAAGCTCGTTGCGAAAGAGGCCGAAGGCCTCGATCGCCTGTACGACCAGGTGCTCGACGACCCGGGTCCCGACCGGACCGGCTACTGGCAGCTCGCCAGCGTGGCCGACACGCTGGTCACCGCGATCGTCGTCGACCAGCCGCTCCGGGGGGCGACTGTGACGCTGGCCGATGTGAAGGCGCAGTACCGGGCCGCCTTCGACCTGCGTTCGACGGTCCGGCAGCGGGCATCGTCTCTGGACCACCTCGCCGATCTGTCGCGGCTGCTCCCCGACGCGCGCGGCAAGGGGCTGGGGGGCCTGTGCGAAGAGATGAGCGACGGGGGGTAGTGACGCTGATTGACCGCCTCCCAGACGGCGCCGGCCCCGACGCGGTGCTCGACACCTACGTGGAATGGTGCGCCGACCTCGGGCTGACGCTCTACCCGGCGCAGGAGGAAGCGCTCATCGAGGTGGTGTCGGGGTCGAACGTCATCCTGGGGACGCCGACGGGGTCGGGCAAGAGCCTGGTGGCCGCCGGCGCCCACTTCGCCGCCCTCGCCGGCGGTCAGCGCAGCTTCTACACCGCGCCGATCAAGGCGCTGGTGTCGGAGAAGTTCTTCGACTTGTGCCGCACTTTCGGCACCGACGCCGTGGGCATGATGACCGGCGACGCCAGCGTCAACCAGGACGCGCCCATCATCTGCTGCACCGCCGAGGTGCTGGCCAACCTGGCCCTGCGCTACGGCGCCGACACGCCGGCGGACAGCGTGGTAATGGACGAGTTCCACTTCTACGCCGACCCCGACCGGGGCTGGGCCTGGCAGGTACCGCTCCTGGAGCTCCCCCGGGCGCAGTTCCTGCTGATGTCGGCGACGCTGGGCGATGTCGAACGCTTCCGGGTCGACCTGACCCGGCGTACCGGACGGCCCACGGCGGCAGTGATGTCGGCGACCCGTCCCGTGCCGCTCACATACTCGTACCGCACGGCGCCGGTCCACGAGACGCTGGAGGAGCTGCTGGCCACCCGGCAGGCGCCGGTCTACGTGGTCCACTTCACCCAAGCTGCGGCCGTCGAGCGGGCGCAGTCGCTCATGAGCGTCAACGTCTGCACCCGGGCCGAGAAGGACGCCATCGCCGAGCTCATCGGCGGGTTCCGTTTCACTGCCGGCTTCGGGCGGACGCTCACCAGGCTGGTCCGCCACGGCATCGGGGTCCACCACGCCGGCATGCTGCCGAAGTACCGCCGGCTGGTGGAGCGCCTGGCCCAGGCCGGCCTCCTCAAGGTCATCTGCGGCACCGATACCCTCGGCGTGGGCATCAACGTGCCCATCCGCACTGTCCTGTTTACCGCCCTCTCCAAGTACGACGGCACGAAGACCCGCCACCTCAGCGCCCGCGAGTTCCACCAGATCGCCGGCCGGGCCGGCCGGGCCGGCTACGACGTCGCGGGCACCGTGGTCGTGCAGGCGCCCGAACACACCATCGAGAACGAGCGG